>JAHZKV010000054.1 GCA_022600215.1 bacterium | reverse complement strand
GAAGATGTGACAAACCATGGACGTAAAGGGGAACTAGCCTTTACAGCTCCTGGATTTGCACGTAATTTCTTGTTACCACAAGGGAAAGCAGTTCTTGCAACGCACGCAACGGTGAAAATGCAAGAGAAGCTAAAACAAGAAAGAGATGAGCAGGCAAAGAAAGATAGAAAAGAATCTGAAGCGCTTGCTGCAAGCTTAAAAGACAAGAAATTCTCTACGATTGTAAAAGTAGATAGCGATGGCCATATGTATGGTTCTGTATCTGCAAAAGATATCGTTGATTTCCTATTCAATGAAGGAATGAAGATTGAGAGAAGAAATGTGATGCTGCACCTTCCAATCAAAACTCTTGGAACTCATGCAATCAAACTTCGTCTTCCAGAAGAAGTGATGGCTACTATTTCTTTAGAAATTAAGCCAGACAAAGTAATTGAGAAGAAAAAGAAAGAGAAGAAAGTGGAAGAAGTAGCTGCTGTTGAAGAGCAATCAGAAGCAACAGATGCTGAGCAACCAGAAGCGGAAGCATAAGTTTTCATCTTTACTTATATAAAGCCTACTATTTTATAGTGGGCTTTTTTTTATGCTGGATTAAGTTTTGTACTATCGAGGGCGGAGCCAAGCTTCCTTGTGCTGAGGATGAGGCTAAGGCCTATTCCTAGTGCGATGATAGCGGCAGGTCCAGCGCTTGCAATCACACCGCCAGAGATTGAGATAAGGGAGATGGTAGCGGCAGAGCTGGTACCTTTTCCAAATTTAGCGCATAGGCCATCGATCACTAGTTTCCCTTTCATCTTTTCCATATCAGGCATAGAGACAAAGGCTAGTTCTTTGCAAGGGTCGAAGATGGTGTATTTCACTGCGCGGCAGATGCAGTAAAGAGCTGAGCCAATAGCTATCACTGAAGTAAGCCACATTTCATGGGTAAAGTAAAAAAGCTTGGAGATGAATGATTCTCCACATAAGAAAAAGAAAAAGATCCCTTCTCCAACAAGGAGGCCTACAGGTAAGATGATAGCGCAAGAGACCCAGCGAATCTTTTTAAGGCAGATAGGAGCAACAATCAGGGCGCAAAAGATAAAGGTAAGGCTGTGGATAGAGGAGAGGTGGCCCATAAAGGTGCAGTAATCACAAGGGAGGGGGTATTTGAGTTTAAGGATCCCTAAAAAGAGCACTTCTGCAAGGGAGAAGGCGATATAGTCCGCAAAGACAATCCATCCAAGAAGTTTTAAGGGGCGTGATTGCTTAAAGAATGCAAGCGCTTCTTTTAAAGAAAAATGTTTCTCTTTTTCGAAGCTTCCTTCGGTAATATTAAATACTTTGCACAGGCTTTGGTAGAGAAAGGCGGTAATAATTCCAATAAGGAACACAAAGCTCATCATCATGATAAGGGAGTGGTTCCATTTCTCCGTTGAAAGGGGAAGAAGCTTCCATAAGCTGTCAGAGTTGCAATAGACGATGATAGGGCCGGCAAAAAGGGCACCAAGGCTTGCTCCCAACATCATAGGCGGGTAGGCTTTTTTTGCTTGATCTACGGTTAAATTAAAGTTGATTAATCCTAAAAATAAAATTTGAATAAGTGCTGGTTTCCACAGCTCTCCCACCACATAAAAGAGCATCGAGGCAAATGATATAAGGGTAGTACCTTCTGTCCCTTTTGCCATGGCTATTAGTTTTGGATAGTAGATTCCTGCAAAGAGGATAAAGAAAGTGGTAAAAAGGAATAGAGAGAAGTAAAAAACTTTTTTTAAGGAGTATTTTTTGAGGATTTTTGTGAGGAACCATGTCATAAAAATCGCAGCGGGTAGCACTCCAAAGAGCTCAAAAAGGGGAATAGAGGTGATGCTCCCTCCAGGTGCCGCAACAGCTAGGGTTTTCCTTACGCTTTTTAAAATGGTATAGCTAACATTTAAAAAAAAGATGATGCTAAACATCAAAGAAAAGGTTTTTACGGAGGAGAGCTTGATTGTTTTAAACATACTTGGCGAAATTATATAGAAAGGATTTATTGATTGCAAACATCCACCTGTTGGTGTAAGATGAGTTAAGTGCATCACCTCTAAAATAATATGGTAAAAAAAGTAGCTAAAGGCATTCTGGACCCAGTAATGGCGTTTTTTCTCGGCGGTATAAAGATTATAATTTTTTATATCAGACAGCACCTATTTGGAAATCGCGTGCCTAACTATATCACCGTAAAAGATGCCTGTTTATACAGGGGAGGGCAGCCCTCTGTCGCAGGAATGCAAGAACTCCTTAATGGAGGGATTGCCACAGTAGTAAATTTACGCGCTGGTAACAGAGATAGCCGTACTATCTCCAAATTTTTCAAAGGCAAGCTGCAATCGATCCATTTACCCATTATCCCATTTTATCCAAGAGAAGATAGTGTTATTGCTTTTTTGAAGATTTTCAAAGTCAATAGCGGTCCTGTGTATGTCCATTGTTTTCATGGAGCAGATAGGACAGGGTTGATGTGCGCGATGTATCGCCTTGTATATGATGGGTGGGATAAGAGATCAGCCATAGCAGAGATGAAAAAGCATGGCTTCCACTTTTGGCATCGTAAGATCATCCGCTTTATTGAGAATGCAGATATCGACTCGATTAAGCAAAAAGTTTTTTCTTAATGTCTATATGAGAATGAGTAATTTGATAGGTATTTATCCGTAAGAGTTTCCAAGTAAGCGATTCTTTCTTCTACCGTTGGATGAGTAGAAAAGAGGCGAGAGATGGTGCTCTTTTTTGCTGGGCGAATCATCATTGCTGCAAAGCTTTTCTCTTTTTCCCACTCTTTCTTCGTAGGGCTTCTAGAGCTTTCCAGTTTTCTTAAAGCAGAGATCATCTGGTTTCTTGAAGTTAAGATGGCTGCACCTTTATCTGCTGCGTATTCTCTTTTTCTAGAGACGAAGAAAACAAGGATGGAGCCAAGGGATAAGAAAATCATTTCAAAGAGCATGGTAAAAAGATAAAAAGACATGGGAGAAGAGGATCTTCTGCTGTCTCTTCCCATGCTGGTTAAGGCATAGGCACAAACTCTTGCTAAGAACATCACAAAGGCGTTAATAACCCCTTGCAGTAAGGACATGGTTACCATATCACCATTAGTAATGTGTGTCATTTCATGAGCAAGTACGGCTTCGAGCTCTTCCTCAGAAAGGGTTTCCAAAAGGCCAGAAGAAACAGCAATGAGGGCAGAGTTTTTTGTGGCACCTGTTGCAAATGCATTGCAGGTTTGGTTGTCAAAAATACCTACTTCTGGAGAATTGGTGAGCCTTGCTTTTTGAGAAAGGCGCAAGACCATTTCTACCAGCTTACGCTCTTTATCAGAAAGGTTTGTAGCATTTCCTAGCGTTTTAACGCCAAGCATCCATTTTGCAATCTTTTTAGAGAGTAAGAGGGAAATAACGGAGGTGGTCATCCCCCATATCATACAAAATATCGCAAGGGAGGTAAGGTCTAACCCTGTTCTTGTCAAATAAGGTCGAAGGCCAAAGAGATCGCAGATGATAGAGACACTTGCAACAATCAAAATATTGAGGCCGAGGAATAAACAAATTCTTTTAAACATAGAAAACTCCTTGCTATCTAGCAATAATGATACCATACATTTTTGAAAATTGCAAATTCAATAAAATATTTACCATTCCTAACTATTCCTCTATTTAGTATGCTGGTCTATTTTGGAGGAAAGCTATGTTTTATCAAGAGTGGTTTAAGGAGAAAGAAGAGCAGATTTGGAAGGATTTTTTCGCCTATTTGTCGATCCCCAGTATTTCTACCGATAAAGCCTATCGGGAAGATGTCTTGCGAGCAGGGGCTTTTATTGAAGAGCGTCTACACCGTCTTGGGATGAAGATTTCCAAATGGGAAGATGTAGGAACTCCTATTTATTTTGCAGAAAAGGTGGTAGATCCATCTTACCCTACTATTTTGATTTATGGACACTACGATGTGCAGCCTGCAGATCCTTTAGATGAGTGGGAGAGTGAGCCCTTCAAACCAGAGGTTCGCGATGGAAAGATCTTTGCAAGGGGTGCAGAAGATAATAAAGG
>JAHZKV010000053.1 GCA_022600215.1 bacterium | reverse complement strand
CCACGTTATGGAAATTTCCCTCAATCTTTTGTATCAAAATCCCCGCGCCATCTTGTATTCCATAGCTACCGGCTTTGTCAAGGGGATGAAAAGTTTTGATGTATTGATGGATTTGCTCGTTTGTCAACTCTCGAAGGGTTACTTTTGTTTCCTCAAATTCACAAAGGGTCTTTCCTTGATAGGAAAGGGCAACGGCGGTGCCTACGATATGGGTTTTTCCACAAAGACTTTTGATAGCAGCAAAAGCTTGCTCCTCATTTTTTGGTTTTCCTAAGAACTTGCCTTCATGATAGACAATGGTGTCTGCAGAGATGATGATGCAGCCAGGGTGTTTATTTTGTAGAGCTTCATTTTTTCGTTTGGCTAGAGTTTTGGTATACTCAGCAGGGGAGAGCTCTTCTGAAATTTGAGATTCATCAATATCTGCTCCATCAATGGTAAAAGTAAAATCAAACAAAGAGAGGATCTCTTTACGTCTTGGGGAAGAGCTGCCAAGAATTAAGGGTGCGGGAAGATTCATTTTTTTCTCCTACAGCTATTTTTACAATTTTCACAGCTTTCTGGGGATCCACATCTTGCTCTCATATTTTTTTTACAAAGATAGAGAAGCGCGGCTGCAACAGAAAGTAGAAAAAAGCTAAGAATAAAAGAGAGAAAAGCTACTAACAATTACTTCTTGCCTCTTCCTTTTACTGAAGTTTTTACTACGTGATCAATCCAAATTGGAGTGATAAAGGCTGTTTGGCCATCTTCTTGAGTGATGCGCAAGTAGTAGTAGACAAAGTCTGGCCTATCATCTGGTGATTGGAGAGTAACTTTAGAAATTGGATCGCTATCATCAACGGTAAGGGTGTGTTCCACGCCTAAGTCATTAAATACTTTATACTTCTCTAAATTTCGATACAGGATTACTTCTTTAATTTTATCTGTTCCTGCAATTTTAATTTCTATATGTCTGTTATATTCTAGGCCAGGTTTTGTTTCTGTGGAAATTTCACTTCCCATAGGCATCCCTGCAATTTGGAATCTAACCACAATACGAGCGCCTGTGGTGGCATAACAACTCCTGTCATAAAGAGCTGAAAATAAATTATCTCTAGAATAATCTTTGGATGAGATAGCGGTAAGGCCACTGCTGTATTCAATTTGGTCATTTTCTACGGTTTCTTTGTAGATGCCGCGTCTATCGGTTCCTCCAGCTACAAATCCAAAACGATTGTTTTTAGAAAGGGCTTTTTGGATAGAGCCTTCTTCGGTTTCTGACATTCCTGATTTTCTTCCTTTGGTGCGAATAGGGAAATTATTACCCTTTTTAGCACTGCATTCTGAAGAGCCAAAGTTATTGAAAATTTCTACTACCCTTTCAAATTCAGGGTTGAACTCTTTAAAGTTAAAAGAGAATCCTTTTGCCATAGTTAAGCAAGGGATAGACAGTAATTCTTTTGGAGTGTGGGAGCGGTAGATTTTTTTTAAGGTATTGGATTTGCTATCTTTCATCCGAAGGATAGGTTTGTTATCTTTTGGATAAATAAAGTGACGAAGACCTTCTGTAGAAGGTTCTCCAAACCATTGGAATCCTAGCATAGAAACAAAACGTTCTTCTTCATTAAATTGAGCAATTTGAGAGGATACTAGCTTCCAATCTGGTGCAGAAGTAGACTCTTCATCTTCAAATACAGAGGAGGCATAAAATTGAAGTGCATAGTCATCACGGAAACTACGCAAAGAATTTTCTAACTCTTCCGCTGTTTTAAATCTGGTAGATTCTGCATGGAGTGTTCCCCAATAGAGGCTATTTCCACTTTCTGGTAAACATTCAATAGGAGGGGAGTGATAGACATTTTTATTTTGCAGATTGGTTAACTTAATGCGATAAGTTCCAGGATCATTAAAATATAAGTTTGGTAAGGAGAGGTATCCAGTTTCTGGGATAAATAGCTTCCAGTTTAGATTTTCCCTTAGTTGGTCGTAGGAGAGTTCTATCAAGGTGTCTTCAGGAGCATACCCAGTAAGGTTTCCAAAAGCATCTTCGAAGCGAAGCATTAAATCAAAACGGTCATTGCGAGCTACCATGGATGGGCCAATAATACGGATATTGCTTAACTCTCCACCTTTGATATCAAGGTGAAAGGTTTCTGGCTCTTTTGGAAAATTTTTCTTACCTTTTGTATCTACATAGAGGTGGAATGGACGTCTTCTTTGTGTGTAGGTTTGTGCGGTATTTTTTTTGTCCGAAGATTTACCAAAAGATCCCATCGTAATGATAAGCTCTTCCCCAGCCTTTACCGCTCTATTTAGAGTGAAATCAAAAACAGTTTTGCCATTGGTGGTGACTTCTTCTGGAATAATTTTTTTCTCATCTCCAATATTGAGCCAAATACAATTCAACTTAATATTAGAAGCAGCTTGAGGGAGTTGCCAAGAGCCATTTTCTCCATCAGATAAAATATCAAACCGAAGGATAGTTTTTTCAGGAAGGCCCGTTCCTGGTATGAAGATAAAATTCCAATTCCCACTATGTCCTGCAAGAGATATTGCAGGATGTGTTTTACAAATTGATCGAGCCATGAACCATCCTTTTTTTAGGCAAGTGTATCATAAAAATAGATAAAAGTCTACTCTTCTACCCCATCAATGATGGTAGAGGTAAGAGCGCCTGTCTCTTGGTCATAGGTATACTCCGTTTCTGTAGAAGAAGCAACGTCGTACTTTTCTTTTTTTTCTTTATTGAACTTTTCCTCTTTACCATAGTCCATTACTTTTTTGATTTTCTTCACTTGTTTTTTGAGAATGCAGCGGTGCTCCTTATTGTAGGTATAGGTAGTAACTATTTTATCCCCTTCCCTTTGTTGTGGCTTTCCTTTTTTCGCTTTATCGGTGTTTTTGTCATCTTTTGTGAGAGGAAGCATTTCTACCTCTTCTTTTTCTTTTAGATTTTGATAGGAATCGTAGGAAAATTCTATTTTAGAGTCCCTTTTTTCAGCGGTCTTAGAAAGGTATTTCCTCTTGAGAAGTGATCCTTCCCACTCATATTCTACAATACCAATAAGTGCTTGTTGCTCATCAAAGGATTCTATTTTTTGTAAGCGACCATTAGCATGGTAAAACTTTTTGGAAGTTCCATCTGCAAAGTTTGCTACCGTCATTTTTCTCATGTGATTAAAGCTTACTAGAAGTTCTTCGTTTTTGTAGATTTTTGCTACTTTTCCTTGTGACGGGTTAAATTCTACTAAAACAGTGTCATCTTCTAATTCTCTATATTCAGGAAGGGTATAGGCAACGCGATAGGAGTCTTCGTTCATAAAGAATGTTCTCACAAAATAGCGGTTTTTATACTCATCCTTGAGGTAAGTGTATGGACGATGGATACTATTATTGTCTTTTTTATTTTTATCTGCTGTTAGTCCAAGCTCTACAGAGGAGATGAAGATTTTCCCATCCATAGTATTTAAGTGATAGGTAACGTATTTTCCATCACTACCAAAGACGTCTACTCCATAGGCAGGAAACCAAGCTGGTTGGATTTTGACGCTACAATAAACTTCGCCATCTTTTTGGTTAGTTCTTTGAATAGTTACTTCTTGCTCTCCGTTATAAGTGTAAATGGTTTCTGTCCCATCAAGGTGGATCTCTTTTTCAAGGCGATAGCGGTAGCCAAGTTTCCAGAAATGGCCCGCACGCTTATCTGCTTTTGTACGATGGGGGCTAGCAATACCATAATATCTGATACTTCCATTTGGCATGTTCATGACAGCCTGTTTTCTTTCACGATAGATAGTTAAAGAGGAGTTGTTTGGATTATCCACTGCAGATGGGGAGAAATTATAAGCAAAAGGGCTTGTTCCTTTTTGTGCTCTTTTTTGAAAGCGCAGGTGGATTTCATTTTTACAGTGTTTGTAATCAATAAATTCACACTCTCCAAACGTATCATCTGTCATTTCGGCGACATATCTTCCGTTTTCTTTTTTCAGGTAAAGATGAAGTTGGGGGAAGACACCAATTGCTTCCATCATTTTCCACAGCGGTTGATCAGAGCGTGGGGTGGTGGAAAAAAGGCGCTTTCTTTGAAGGGGAATAGATTTATCTCCTTTTACTACATAATCAACAGTGTGAATCTCCATATCTCCTGTCACTGCATTTACAAAATGAGCAGTGGAGTCTTTTGCAGAAAGAGTAAGAGGGAGTAAAAAAAGAGCAATTTGGAAATATTTATGGATCTTCATATCTAAACCTTTGATTATAAAAAGGTATCTTTATAATGGTACGAGAAATATTAATCAATCTTTTTTTACTTTTCGCCCGCTACTGCAGGAGTGGAGATGGAGATTTTCACTTTTAGAATTTTTCTTTCGGTACTAGATAGTACTTTGATTTCATATTGATTGAAGTGAATCGTTGTTCCTGCTTTTGGAATAGAGCCGAGTGTACTGGAAATAAAGCCACCAATGGTTTCATATTCTTTATCATGTGGGAGAGCTATTCCAAATTCACGCTCTGCATCAATGATGCTAAGATCTGCTTCGATAATCCAACCTTTGTCGTGTGTCTTTTTATACATAAGATCATCTTCTTCATCATGTTCATCTAAGATTTCACTACCTATTAACTCTTCAAAAATATCTTCAATAGTGACAAGACCTTCTGTGCATCCATATTCATTTACCACAATAGTAGCGTGAATTTTTCTTGTGTGCATGACTTGGAAAAGTTCGGAAATTTGCTTGTTTTCTGGTGCATATAAAATGGGTGTCACTAAAGATGCGATGGGAGCTTTTTGAATAGTCTCTATATCCTTCATGCCGCGCTTAAAGGTGTACTCAAGGACATCTTTATATAAGAGCATGCCTGTGATGTGGTCGATGCTCTTTTCATAGATAGGGATACGGCTGTACCCTTCATCAATAAAGAGGGTGAGTGCTTCAAAGATAGAGGAGGTGTTTTCTAAACACTCCATTCGAATTCTTGGCACCATTATCTCTCTGCATGTCTTTTCATCAAAATGTGCCAGAGACTGAATGAGTCTTTTTTTCATGGGATCGATTCCAGGGTGGCTCTCTTCATTTGCAATTTCTAAAAGCTTACTCTTAATGAGGTCCCTCTCTGCAGGGAGCTTTCTCTTTTGGGAAAGTTTTTGCCCCAGAAGCAGGGTTGGATAGGTGAGGGGGAAAAATAGGTAGATTGGGATAGAGCCAATGATGCTTAAGGCTTTGATGGTTCCTTTTGAGCAATAGGAGGTGATGACCTTCGCAAGGGTAAAAAACTCTAGTGTGGATACTCCAATAAGAACAGCGGCAATTAGCAGATAAAAGTAGTTGGTGAAGGACTGAGATACCCCTTTTTCAATATCTAAAGCCAGGTTGGTAGCGGAAAAAAAGACTAAGATAGAAGCTAGAAAGAGGGTGAAAACAAGTAAGGTAGTAAGCGTGAGGAGGTGAGAGAGTGCGGCGCTTGAGTTTTTGAGGCTTTTCTTGATCTTTTTAAGGGGAGCTGTGCTTTTCCTTTCTAAAAGTTCTTCTAGCTCCTTTTTTGAGAGAGGTTCTAGCGCAGAATGTAACGCATAGAGGATAAGGGAGAAAACCAAAAATAGGAGGGATAGATTGAGATAAAGTATCGCCATAATTCTATGTATATAAAGGATTGGGATTTGTAAGAAGGACTTTTTTCTCCAAAGCATGCTTTATCGCTTTGTCTTCTTCGGCTCTTATGAGCTTTTTCTCTGTAACAGTCTCATCTTTATAGCCTTTGCAATGAAGCATGCAATGGATGATATAGCGTGAGAGTTCAGTGAAGGTCTCTTCCTCTTCTCGTAATCTTTTTTCTTCTTCAGTTTCCATATG
>JAHZKV010000052.1 GCA_022600215.1 bacterium | reverse complement strand
TAAGTTTTTTATAAATATAATAATACTTTATTTAATCTCGAAAAGAAATGAGATCCCCTCTATAAGAGGATAGATTAGAATTATAATTACTACGAAATTATAAGTATTGCCTTGTGTTATATTTGATGGTCGTTTAAAATTTTATTAGTTATAATTAAAAAAGAGGTTTTTTATGGATTTAGTAACATCCAGTAAAGGGGGTTGTTGTGGGCTAGTCAGTCCTAAGATGATGATAGGAATGGGTATAGCTCTTAAAGTAGCGTATATGTATGGAGGTTATCAACTACTAAAGCTACCTGAGTATAGGCCGCCTGAAAATCAACAAAATCAACAAAAGAAGAATAATGCGTCTGGCACGATAGTAAAAATTATTATGGCAGTAAAGCCTGTACTTGAGATTATTTTTTTGTTCATTTTATATGATATACAGACATATCTAATTGTGGATATAGGTGAGCGTCTATTTTCAAGGGTATCGGTGTTAGAATTTGCTGTATTTGTTTCTAGTGCACTTTTTATAGTAGGTGTTGCAGCAAAGGCAGTAAAAGATGCGGGAGTATTCCTTAGCTCGAAATTCCTAAATAGTGATCAGACTGATCAGAATTAGTATAAAAAGCCTACCACAAATGTGGTAGCTTTTTTTTATCTGTGCAAAAATAATCTTTTCTGGTAAATTTTTCCACATTATTTCAAAAAAGGAGAAGATGATGAGTGATGTTAGAGCAGGGGTAATATCTATTGGAGTGGGGCTGGTTTTTGGAGCTTCGCTGGCAGCGGGAGATAGCTGGTGTAAAGATAATAAATTATGCCGAGTGATAAATACAGTAGAAAGTGCAGTATCGGTAATATTTGCAGTAGCAGTTTATAACCAAAATACCTTTCCAATGTCTGATAAAATGAGAGCAGGACTAGTAATTGCGACGCTTGTCTTTACTTGTATTTCAAAGATAGCATTATCTCATTTTTCGCAGACAAGGCACAGCAGAGTGTAATCAAGTAAGCCTATTTAGATTAGAAGCTTTGCCTTGAATGTATATATGTAGGAGGTGAGACTCCATACTAATATTACATTGCTTTGGAGTCGCCATGGCTTTGTTCAATAGGAAAGTTTTCTAACAAGAACTGTTCAAGGGTTCTGGTATCTTTAGCAAAGTTTCGGATACCTTCTGAAAGCTTTAGCGTTGCCATAGGATCTTCATTAAGAGCCCATCGGAAGGCATTTTCATCGACGTGCATTTTTTCAGAGCCTTTAGAGCCAGCTTCTTTTTCTAGGAGCATTCGAGGAACATCGCCTGTAGCTTCTGCGAGCTGATCAAGCAGGTCAGGGGAGATGGTAAGCAGGTCACATCCAGCTAATGCTAAGATCTCATCGGTATTTCGGAAGGAGGCGCCCATAATTTCTGTAGAGTAGCCATGTTTTTTGTAATAGTGGTAGATATCGGTAACGCTGAGTACTCCTTTATCTTCACTTGCTGGGATAGAATCTCTCCCTTCGTCCGCCTTTTGGTAGTCCATGATTCTTCCCACAAATGGGGAGATAAGAGTTGCTCCAGCTTCTGCCGCGGCAATAGCTTGTTCTTTGTTGAACATCAGCGTCATATTACAGTGGATACCCTCTTTTTCAAGTACTCGACAAGCTTCGATCCCTTCCCAAGTAGAGGCAAGTTTGATCAAGATACGATCTTTGGAGATCCCAGCTTCTTCATACATAGCGATATAGGTATGGGCTAAATCAAGGCTTGCTTGTTTATCAAAGGAGAGTCTGGCGTCTACTTCTGTAGAAACGCGCCCTTCTACAACTTTCAAAATTTCTAAGCCGAAGTTGACAAAGATTTTATGTACTACCGCATTCAAAAAGGTATCATGAAGGGTTCTTCCTTTGGCCCATTCAATTGCATCTTCAATAAGGTGTTTATATCGAGAGTCTTTTGCAGCTTTAAGGATAAGGGATGGGTTGGTGGTAGCGTCCCTTGGGTGGAATTTTTCAATTGCTTCAAAATCTCCAGTATCTGCTACTACAATCGTATGTTTTTTAAGACCTTCTAACTTATTGCTCATCAATATTACCTCTTTTATCTATACACCTAAGTATATGAGGATCGACTTATTTTAGATCAAGAAACTTTTCTATTCTTCTGGTGGATTATGTACTTTTTTTCCTGGTAGAGTCTTCACTACCGTTACTCCTGCTATAAACATCGCAGTATTAAATAGAAAGAGTCCAAGGCTTGCGTATTTATCTTTAAAGGTCTTTGGCTTTTGAACCTCTCTTTGCTGCAGATCAATTAAAGCTGGTGGGCCAGGAGGGGCAATTTGTTCTTCTAGACGCTCTTCTACCACCGGTTTTTTCTCTTCCTTTGGAAGAAGCATAGGAGCACTTTCTATCGTCTCTGCAAAAAGGGTATTTCCGCAAAAAGCGCAAAGCGTTAAAAACAAAACATTTTTTTTCAGATAGTCCATATTTCCCATACTAAATAAGGGGTAGATCTTTGACAAGAAGAAAATTAGTTGTGAGAAATAACCATTTGTTTTAATTTCTTTGCTCATAATTTTTAAAAGGAGAAAGATATGTCAGGTAGAATTCAATTAGAAGCAGGTGGAGCAGGTGAAGTACTTTATCTGTCAGAAGATGCTTCTCTTGCAGGAAGGGTAAGTGCCGTGTTGAACAAGGCAGTGAATACAACAATCGACGAGGTAAGGGGTCTAGCAGAAAGATTAATTGCTATTCAAGGAGAGGAGATTTCATCTGACAAAAAAGCAACAAAGATGGTTAAGGTTGTTAAAAAGTGGAGCGGGATTGATTTGACAGGGCTTTGTTTTCCTAGATTGAAGGAGGTAGCTCTTACTATATATTCACTTTCAAATAATTATGATATGGCATTTCAAGCTGTTAAGAAGAACATGCATATGAAGCGTGATTTGGAGGCAAAAGAAGAAGAGTTGCAATTGGCTCTTTGTCAACTAGAAGCGTTACGATTGAAAACTAAAGAAGGCGGAGCAGAAGCATCTCAAGTAGCAAATGAGTCTTGATAGTCTTTGTTACAGAAGATTGTAGGCAGGATTACGGTAGTTCTTCTTGTAATTAAAATATAATAATTCTAATTTTTGACGTAAATTAGAATGTCGGGTATTGGAGAGATAGAGGTTCTTTATGAAGAAATATCTATTTCTCTATTTGGCTATGTTTCAGCTTTTTTCCACAGGAAAGCTTTATGCCCGCGATGAGGTGGTCAATGCCCCTGTGATGCGAGTGGATTATAATTGGGAAACAAATAATGAAGGGCAAAAGACTGTTGCAACGCGTATGACTATTGCTGGGCTCTTTTTGTTTGCAGTAACGGCTCTTATGGCTGGTTTTATTCCTCATGAGACAGGTGATACAACAGATTTTTCTGATGGATCGGTAAAAAATACATTGCTTAGCGACTAATAACCTTGTTTTTTACGACAAATCGTGTTACTATCTCCACTTCATTTTAGAGGAGTATAGGTATGGCAGCAGCTAGTTCATCAGATAAAGTTAAAGAAATTAGTGATATTTTATACAAAGAGACGATTCTTCCTGCAAAAGAAGAGTCAGAAAGGATTATAGCTGACGCAAAGGCTGCTGCACAAAAAATTATTCATGATGCGAATGAAGAGGCTACCCGCCTTCATAAAGAAAATGCTACCCGCATGGAAGAGGAGAGGAAAGTTCATGATTCTTCTATTGAACTGGCCGTAAAGCAATCTTTAGCAACGTTGAAAAGTGAGGTGATGACCTTGTTTTCTGCTACGCTTCAAGAACAGCTCTCTTCTGAGCTAAATGAGCAAAAGATGGTAGAGGTGGTAATTAAGGCTGTTGCGGAAGGGATTCAAAAAGAGGGGATATCTTCTAATCTTAAGCTTTTTGTCTCAGAAAAGATAGATTATGACGCGCTTGCTAAAGAAGTGTTACAAGTGGTAAAGGGAAAACTTGAAAAAGGGGAGGAGAAGCTCTCTTCTGGTTTTGCTTTGTCCCTTGAAGATAAAAAGTTTACTTTGAAAATGACCCCAGAAACCGTGATGAATATCATAGCAGATAATCTTTCTGATTCCTTAAGAGATAAAGTATATACTTAGAATTCCTTCTTCTTGCGTTTTACTCTTAGCTGTGTTATTCTGTGTCTGCAAAATGTTTGTAAAAAACAGGAGGAAGAAGATTTAGATGAGTTTATTGTACGCTTATTCTGCTCTTCCGCCTTTACAATTTAATCAGCCCCCACCTATTTCTCTTGGAAGATTTTATGATCTGTTAGAGCTTAATTTAGCCAGCAAGGCAAAAGAGAGCTTGATTTCTTTGCGTCGCATTATTGATGTGAAAAATATTTTGTCTTTTCAAACAGGGGTACACTTTGATCCAAAAGGGAATTTTTTAGAGGCAGGTCTTCGCTTGGCTTTAAGTAGTGGGGAGTATCTTCCTGCTTATTTATTAGATTTTTTAGAAGAGCATTCTAGCAGTGAGAGTCTTATAGAAAATTTTCCTTTGCTTTATGCAACTTTTTTTCAAAAAGAAATAGCAAAAGGTGGAATTGCTGCAGAATTTTTAACTTTTGAGAAAGAGTTAAATTTCGTGTTGATGGGGTATTTGGCAAAAAAACAGGGAATAAATTTAGAGAGTTATTTGCAGTATGAGGATCTAACAGATCCATTGGTCGCCCATATCATTTTGCAAAGTAAAAATACCGGTCCTTTTATTTTCCCTTATGAGTTTAGAAGGTTAGGAGAAATGATTGAAGAGACAGGTGCCGATCCTATGAAGCAGTATGTAGCCATAGATCGTTATCGTTTTCATTTTTATGGGGAAATTGTCCACAATGATAGTGGATCTTTCCGCTCCATATGCGCCTACATGATGTGTTTATGGATGATCACGGAGAAAGCAGCATTGGATGAGAAAAAAGGAAGAGAGATGTTAACAGAATTAGTGGAGAGTGATGATGAGTAAAACAGTTGGAGAAGTAATCTTTGTTCTTGGTAACTTGATAAAGGTAGAGTTTGATAACCAGCTCACGCAAGGAGAGATTGGATACGTAAAAGTGGGTGGTGCATCGCTTAAAGCCGAGGTGATTGCCATTTCTGGTAAGGTAGCAAAGCTCCAGGTATTTGAGGACACTCGCGGGATTAAGTATAAGCAAAAAGTAGAATTTACCGAGGAGCTTTTAGAGATTGAGCTAGGACCAGGTCTCCTTGGAGAGATTTTTGATGGATTGCAAAACCCGCTAGAAAAGGTAGCAGATGTTTCGGGCCTTTATCTGGAAAGAGGGGTTTATGTGGAGGCACTAGATCGAGTAAAAAAGTGGCAGTTCACCCCAAAAGCAAAAGTGGGAGAAAAAATATCTAGAGGCTCCATTTTAGGAAGCACTCCAGAATCTCATTTTATCCACCAAATCTTTTTGCCTTTTTCTATGTATGGAAGCTACACGCTGGAATGGATAGCCGAGGCAGGTAACTATACGGTAGATACTACCATTGCAAAGGTAAAAGATGAGCGAGGTAAATCTTACTCTGTTTCGATGGTGCAAAAGTGGCCGGTAAAGTTTCCGCTAATTGAAGGACGAAAAGGTACCCCAAAAGAGCTTATTTGTACTGGTCAACGGGTGATTGATACTATGACTCCGATGATGAAAGGAGGGACAGCTTGTTCTCCAGGACCATTTGGTGCAGGAAAGACGGTGTTGCAGCAAGGTATTTCTAAGTATTCAAATGTGGATATTGTTATTTTGGCAGCATGTGGAGAGCGTGCTGGAGAGGTGGTAGAGACTTTAAAGACATTCCCAAAATTAAATGATGTGCATACTGGTCGCCCTTTGATGGATCGAACCTGTATTATTTGTAATACTTCATCCATGCCTGTTGCGGCAAGGGAAGCTTCGGTATATGTAGGGATTACTATTGCAGAGTATTATCGTCAGATGGGACTAGATGCCCTTTTACTTGCTGATTCCACATCAAGGTGGGCACAAGCGATGCGGGAGATGTCTGGAAGGTTGGAAGAAATTCCAGGGGAAGAGGCCTTCCCAGCATACCTTGCTTCGAGAATAGCCTCTTTTTATGAAAGAGCTGGCGTGCTTCAAACTGCAGAAAATGGGATAGGTTCTGTTTCGATTCTTGGAGCGGTATCTCCTGCAGGAGGAAATATCAACTCTGATCCTGTCTCTCAAGAGACGTTGAAGGTGGTGGGGGTATTTTTATGTCTTTCTCGCGAACTTTCCGATGCAAGAAAATATCCTGCGATTGATTCCATGCAATCTTGGTCAAAATATGCCCTTCGAGCTAGTGAAAACATGAAGCAAGGTTTCCCTAATTGGGCAAAGTGGATTGATCGTGCACGTGAAATTATGGTGGAGGGTGATGAGATTGGTCGAAGAATGGAGGTAGTTGGAAAGGAAGGAACAAGCCTGGAAGATTATGTGACTTTCTTGAAGTCAGAGATGTTCTCCTTTGCATACTTGCAGCAAAATGCTTTTGATAAAGAAGATGTCTATTGTAGTTTGGATCAGCAGCAAGAGCAGTTTCGATTGGTTAATGAGATTTTCAGTCAGAGCTTTGCGTTTAAAGGGGCAGATGAAGCAAAAGACTTTTTCCTTGGCTTGCAAAATGATTTAAGAAACTTGAACTTTTTACCATTTAATACAGAGAGATATCATGGTCTAGTTAGTGAAATTCGAGATAAACTAGAGAAAAT
This sequence comes from bacterium, assembly GCA_022600215.1. Classification (GTDB taxonomy): domain Bacteria; phylum Chlamydiota; class Chlamydiia; order Chlamydiales; family 2-12-FULL-49-11; genus JAJACQ01. Next base: position 9,648 of record JAHZKV010000052.1, on the reverse strand, counting down.
ACAAGTGATTGCGGAGGTGTCATAATGGAGATGGTCTACGATGAAATTTTAGAGATTGGAAACAGTATCTTTATTGTGGAAGCAGAAAATGTAGAAATTGGAGAGATGGTTCTTGTAGAAAAGCGCGATGGGACAAAGCTCTATGGTCAAGTAATTAGCTTTGATGGCACCAAGGTGGTGATTCAAGCGATGGGAGATACCAGAGGACTGCGCACAGGAGATAAAACAACCTTTTTGAAGAAGAAGATGCGTACCGTGGTAGGTGATGCGTTATTGGGAAGAGTTCTTTCCGCTCTTGGAAACCCTCTTGATGATGGTCCTTTACTTGATGGGCTGGAGGTAGAGATTGGAACGCCTACAGCAAATCCTGTAAGACGTATTGTTCCTCACCGTATGATTCAGACTTTTATCCCTATGATTGATATTTTCAATAGCTTGGTAGAGTCGCAAAAGCTTCCTATTTTCACCGTACCAGGGGAGCCGTATAACGAGCTTCTCATGCGTATTGCGAACCATACGGATGCTGATGTGGTAATTATTGGGATAATGGGGGCACGCCTGGATGATATGCACGCCTTTATTGATAATACTAAAAATACGGGCGCATTGAATAAGACAGTGATGTTTGTGCATAAAGCAACGGATTATCCTGCCGAATGTTTACTCGTTCCAGATATGGCGTTAACCGCTGCAGAGCAATTTGCTCAGCAAGGAAAGCGTGTGCTGGTATTGCTTACTGATATGACAGCCTATGCAGATGCATTAAAAGAGATTGCAATTTCCTTAAATCAAATCCCATCAAATCGTGGATATCCAGGATCTTTATATTCTGACTTGGCTTTCCGATATGAAAAGGCAATTGATATCCAAGGAGCAGGTTCTATCACCCTTCTTCCAGTAGTAACAATGCCTGGTGATGATGTAACTCACCCTATTCCTGACAACACAGGATATATTACCGAAGGGCAATTCTACCTTCGGAATGGGCGAATTGAGCCATTTGGATCCCTTTCAAGATTGAAGCAATTTGTGGTAGATGAGGTAACAAGAGAGGATCATGGCGCAATTATGAATACGATGATTCGTCTCTATTCAGAGGCGCTAAAGTCTCGAGAACTCTACTCTATGGGTTTTAAGCTTTCTAAATGGGATGAAAAACTCCTTAAGTATAGCGAAATATTTGAAGCGGAGATGATGGATTTGAGTAAATCTATTTCCTTGGTCGATGGCCTTGATATGGGGTGGAAAATACTTGCTGATTGTTTTGAAAAGGTCGAGGTAGGGATCAAAGATTCTCTCTTAGAAAAGTATTGGCCAAAAGAAGGAGCAAAGGGGTAGATCTTGGCTCAGGTGAAATTTACAAAAAATGAGATGGGAAGGCTTTCGAAAAAGCTCATTCAGCTGAGAAAGTATTTGCCTACGCTGCAGCTCAAAAAGATGCTCCTGCAAGCGGAGGTGAATAAGGCTGCAGAGGAAATTTCTCGTTATCATCGTATGTATAAAGAGGAGATCATCACCTTTGAGACTTCGGTAAAACTTCTTTCAGATCCTTCCGTAAAGTATTTGAAAAACGATTTAATAATTAAAAAGAAAGTTTTCCACATGGAGAATATTGCAGGTATTGAAGTGCCTGTGCTTACCTCTTTAACTTTTGATACTACCAGGATTTCTCTTACTGGAAAGCCCTTTTGGCACAAAGATATGTCTGAGCACCTGCGTTGTACAAAAAAGGCATTTTTGATGTGGAAGACAGCAGAGAAAAAGAAAGCTATTTTAGATGCAGAGCTGCGCTCTGTTTCTATTCGGGTAAATTTATTTGAAAAAAGGCTCATTCCAGATACAGAAGAGCATATTGCAAAAATCAAAGTCTTTTTAGGCGATCAAGATCTTGCTGCTGTGTCTCTTTCTAAGCTTGCAAAGGAAAAGATTACAAGGCGAAAAGAACAGGAGGAGATAGGTGCAAATTAAAGTAGAAAAATATCTCTTTGCTGGTACAAATAATACCCATGATATCTTTTTTGAGCGTGCTCAAAAGATTGGAATGATGGAGTTTATTTCTGTTTCTGGGACAAAGCCCCATCTTTTTCCTGAGGATGTGCAAGGGGCAAAAGATGCGCTTAAGATTTTGTCTTCCCATGCAAAAGGTAAGCAAGAGCAAGAAGCTCCTGTTCCTATCACTGAAATAATTAACGAGGTGATCGCGAATAAGCAGAAGTTAGAAATCCTTTATGAGCGCAAGCGTGCTATTAAAATGGAGATGATTCGAGTAGGTCCATTTGGAAGCTTCTCGATGGATCAAATTCATGCCATTGAAGAAGAGGGGTCTCGAGAGATTCAATTCTTTATGATGCAGCATGACCGTATCCTTGCAAGTGAAGTACCTGAAGAGCTTTTGTATATTGATACAGAGTCTAATATTGACTACTTTTTGTATGTAGGAAAAGAAAAATTTACCCATCCAGCTTTTACCGAAGTCTATGTAGAGCGCTCTGTAGATGCTGCAAAAATTGAGATGGAGTCAACTGTTGCAGAGATTACTAAATTAGAGGCTCAAGAATTAGATAATTGCCGCTACATTCATTTGATGGAAGAGTATATCTTTGCTCGCATGAATGCTATTAATTTACATTTTGCTAAAGAAGATGTGGATTATTATGTGGAAGATAAACTTTTTGTGATTGAGGCTTGGATTCCTCGCAATCGTAAAAAGGATTTAGATAAGCTCCTGGATGGTTTGTCTATCATTGTGAATAAAGTTTCTATTGATAAAGATGATCGCGTTCCAACGCACTTAAAGAATAAAGGCTTTTCTCGCATGGGTGAGGATCTTGTCTATGTCTATGATACACCAGCAATGGATGATAAGGATCCATCAGCTTGGGTGCTGTGGTTTTTTGCCCTCTTCTTTGGAATGATCATATCGGATGCTGGGTATGGATTTATCTTCCTCGCTCTTTCTGGTTTCTTATGGATGAAGTTTGGGAAAGGACTTGATGGAACAAAGAAAAGAATGCTTAAAATATTAACATTGATTTCTTGTTCGACCGTTATATGGGGAGTTGCAGTAGCATCGTATTTTAGCATTACGATGGAGCCTGGGAATCTACTAAATAAGATCTCTCTTCCATACAATTTAGCCATTTCAAAAGTAGAATTTCATAAAAGTGGAGATACGGAACAATATAAGGAATGGGTAAAAGAATATCCTGCTATTGAAGATGTCGATGTTCCAAAAGATATTTTGATGAAAGGGACGAAGATGAAAGGTGGAAACCTTGTCTATGATTTGATGGGTGATATCTATGATAGCATCTTTTTAGAGATTTCACTGATCATTGGAATTATTCACCTTACCTTTTCCTTCCTAAGAAATATGTATCGTAGCTGGTCAGGGATAGGTTGGGTCTTTACCATGATGGGAGGCTATTTGTTTTTCCCAAAGATGTTAGATAGCTATTCCATGCTTGTTTATACAGGCCTAATTGATAGGGAGTTTTCTTTTGTGATTGGGGAGCAAATGCTCTATGGAGGCTTTGGTCTTGCCATTTTACTCTCTATCATCCAAGCAAGAAGCATTTCAGGTATTGGAGCGATCTTTAAGGCTATTGAAGTTTTCTCTGATGTGCTTTCTTACCTTCGTCTTTATGCCTTAGGGCTTGCTAGTATGGTCTTAGCGGGAACATTTAATGAAATTGGCCCTGCAATTGGAGGACCAATGTTTGGATGGATAATTATTTTATTAGGGCATGTGGTAAATATTTCCTTGGGCGTGATGGCAGGTGTGATACATGGACTTCGTTTGAACTTTTTAGAGTGGTATCACCATAGCTATGAAGGTGGAGGAAAAAAATTTAGCCCGTTGAGGCTTTTAAAGAATACAAATTAAGGAGTAGAAATTATGGATTTTGGAATGGTAGGACCGGCTTTAGCGCTCGGTCTTTCAGCAATTGGAGCAGCAATTGGATGTGGAATGGCAGGTATTACTTCCCATGGAGTGATGAGTAGGATTGATGAAGGGCATGCAAAATTGCTAGGTTTATCAGCGGTTCCTGCATCGCAAATGATTTATGGTTTTGTATTGATGTTGTTGCTTAGCCAGAGCGTGAAGGCGGGAGGAGTTTCCCCACTTTCTGCTATAGGTATTGGAGCATCTTCTGGTGCTGCTATTATGGTTGCAGCAATTTATCAAGGGCTTGCTTGCGTATCCGCAATTCAAGCAGTGGCAAAAAAACCTGGTGTTTTTGGTAAAACCTTTGTTGCTATTGGTATTGTAGAGTCTTTTGCTCTTTTTGCCTTTGTATTTGCACTACTGCTTATCTAATTTTGATGGCCTGCTGCTTTTGCAGTAGGCTATTTTCTAGAGTGTCGAGTGCCTATTGCAGAGAGACAGACTAGGGTATATAGACTAGCTGCCACTATGGTAAAGGTAAATTCTCTTAGACCTTTATTTTCAGGCCTGCAACTAAATAAATTTCCAAATAAAGGGAGCTCTCTTTGTGGAGTCTTACCGTTTAATTCAAAAGGATTTTTTTCAAGTGAGCTAGTACATGCTTTTCTTACTGTACACATAAAGTTTGTAAACATATGGTTTCCTTGTTGTTATGTTGTTATGTTTTATTTTTTCCCATCATCCAAAAAAAGAGAGAGCTTAGTGGTAAGAAAGCAATTTTACCAATACCTTTGAATAGGGGCGCAGCTCTAGTTATTGCTGATCCAATAGATGGTCCAACAGTAGCCCCCATTACACTCAGTCTATTGGTTGTATTTTGTGCATGTCTTATATTGTGATTTACTTCTCGTTGAGTCGCTTGGTCTACTTTAGCATAAGATAAAGCCTGTCTGACGCAAAAATTTAAGCCTGCAAAAAACATATTAACTCCTTTTCAATATAATTAAATTATACTTAATGGTGTTTTTATTATATAGTAAAATAAACATTATTATATTTTATAAACCCCTTATAATGAACATCTTAACACAATGAGGTTGTCTTTTATATTTAAAATAAATGATATTTATGTTATAATTATCTTATATTAGTAGGGGATTATTATGAATACAACTGTTTGTCGAATGCATTCAAGCTATGCTTACGAAAACTATTCTTTTGATTTAAATGGTCAAGAGTGTCGTTTGTATAAAGGTCTTATTAAAAAGGCTTTACCAAGAGGAATGGATCTATCTAGTTATGATGGAGATGCAGTTGGTAGGCATGTTGCGACTAGAATGAAAACAGATGCTGTATTTGCTCAAATGATTAGAAGTAAGCGTGTTAGGTATTTAACTGATGCAGATAGAGCAAAAACGGAAGTGACCATTAGGGATGGAGTATTATATCAAATTGGCCTTGATTCTACAGGGGAACCTTCAAAGTTACCAGAGGGGCAGTATGTCTTTGTAATTAACAATGGTAAGTTATTTGCAACTCCAAAGGTTATGACAGATACAGGAAGAATACAACACTCAAGCTTTTTTCGCGGAGGAGATGTAAATTCTGCGGGAAAGTTAAGTGTAGATGATAAAGGTCGTATTACTGAAGTGAATAGGGAATCTGGGCATTATAAGCCAGGATCTGCGCATTTAAAGACTGCTATTTCTTACTTAAGTAGCTTAGAAGCATATAAAGATATGAAGCCAAATGTTCTTGAAGAAATTGCTAAATTTTTCTTACAAATTCAAGAGTTTTTTAAAGAGTTATTCAATTACGAACATCCGTTAGATGTTAGTGCTTATCCAGCTGATATGGTTCATGTTATGCCTTGTGAGATGCATTATTTGTAAGATATAAATAATGAATCATTCAAATAAATAAAAAGCCTACTATATTTAGTAGGCTTTTTTGTTGGTTGTTTTTCTGGCAAAAAGAATCCAAGTTTCTTGATGTTAATAACTTATAGTTTTTGTCTCTTTGGTGGTTGCAAGAATTTAATCATTATGAATAGTAAAAATTATTTGAGGATAGGATGGAAGACCGAGAAGAACATGATACGATGGGCCCTGTGCAGGTGCCAGCTGATAAGCTTTATGGAGCTCAGACAGTGCGCTCTATAGAGAATTTTAGGGTAGGATCACAAAAGATGCCCATGGAGGTGATCTATGCATTGGCGGTGATCAAGAAGGCTGCGGCGGAGATAAATGCCGATGCAAAGCTTATCTCTAAGGAAAAGAGGGACTTAATTATTTTTGGGGCAGATGAGATACTGTCTGGTCGCTTTGGGGCTCATTTTCCATTGGTGGTATATCAAACTGGATCAGGCACCCAAACGCATATGAATGTGAATGAGGTGATTGCGAACCTTGCCAACCAAAAAGTGGGGGGCGCCCTTGGTGCTAATAGTCCCATCCATCCAAATGATGATGTGAATAAGTCTCAGTCTTCTAACGATGTAGTACCTTCTGCCTCGGTAATTGCGGCGGTGATGTTGGTGAAGGAAAAGTTGCTTCCAGCTTTAACCTTTTTATTAGAAGAGCTTAGAGCAAAGGAAAAAGAGTTTGCAGATATTATCAAATGTGGAAGAACCCACATGATGGATGCGGTTCCTTTGACGTTGGGACAAGAGTTTTCCGCTTTTGCTCAGCAAATTGAGAATGCAAAGAAAGATATTCAATCGTCCATGGAAGAGGCTAGCTTTTTAGCAATTGGAGGAACAGCGGTAGGAACAGGGCTGAATACCCCTCCTAAATTTGCGAAGAAGACGGCAAAAGCAATATCAAAAATGCTTAGCCATCGTTTTGAGCCAGCGCCTAATGCATTTGAAGCCCTTTCTTGTATGGACTCTTTGGTGAGGCTCTCTGGATCCTTAAAAACCCTTGCCGTTGCTTATATGAAGATTGGAAATGATATTCGTCTCCTTTCTTCTGGTCCACGTTGTGGGATTGGGGAGCTTATTTTGCCAGCTAATGAGCCGGGCTCTTCTATAATGCCAGGAAAAGTCAATCCAACTCAATGTGAGATGCTCACTCAGGTTGCTTGTCAAGTGATGGGAAATGATACGACCATTGCGATTGCAGGAAGCTCAGGGCAGCTTCAGCTTAATACCTATCGACCTGTGGTGATTCACAATTTAATAGAGTCGATCCACCTGGTTGCAGATGCTGCAAACAATTTTACCCATAAGTGCGTAAAGGGACTCTCTCCAAATGAGGAGAAGATAGGGGAATATTTAAAAAATACGTTGATGTTGGTCACCGCTTTAAATCCCCATATTGGATATGAAAATGCTGCAGCCATTGCGAAAAAAGCTTATAAAGAAGGTTCTACCTTGAAGGATGCGGCTGTGAAGCTCGATCTTCTTTCAGAAGAAGAATTCGAAAGATTCATTGATCCAAAAGATATGGTATAAATGTTTTATTGACCTATTTATATAGAGTTTTAATCATTTTTGAGATAAAATCCTTATTAATAAAATAAACAACAAGGAGTTTATAATGAGAATAGGTGATGTTTATAGGTTAGAAGGAACAAAGCATCTTGTAGCCCAAGATACTGCAAAGGTAGGTTCACTTCTTGCGTTTCAAGAGAAAGGTGTATGGAGAGTGGGGGTTGTTACTTATATTAGCGGAGGTTCATTTGATTTTTCTATAAATCAAGGCAAAAAAGATGCAACGCACATAGCAAAATTTAATAACGTAGTCTGTTGTTTTATTCGTCCTGATTTGATTTCTACATGGAATTCTGCTAGAAAGCATTGGAGAATTGTTAAGGATGTTCGTGGCAATAAGCTAAAAGAGCGTTTAGCTGCTATCATTACAAGGTTTTCAGGATATCAGGGAACTAGACGTAATAGACCAGTTAGTTTATGTTTTCGACACTTCTTACGTAAACTTTAAGTGTATTTAAATATTAAGAGGAAGTCCTACCCTCATGAGTAAATAACGAATGACTAGGAGGGGATGTCTAATAATGGCATGAAGGGCAAAGCCTAGGGATAGATGTACCTTTTTTTTCAAAGAAGGGTTTATCTATTTGCGCATCTTTGATCCAATCTTTGTAGAAAGGGACAGTTTCTCGAGGAAGAGCATCGAGAGCAAATGCTTTCATATCTTTCACTTCCGCTCTATCAAAGGATTCTTTTTTGGAGATTGCAGTTAGTTTAAATAAGTATACTGGCTGGATAAAGCGGGTATTGGAGGTATAGAGCGCCACTTTTTTTTCAATTTTTGCTTCGTACCCAGTTTCTTCCTTTATTTCTCGTAAGATAGCTTCTTCAGCGGTTTCTCCGGAATCAATTGCTCCACCTGGTAAAACCCACACAGGAATATCTCTTCGTTTGGTCAGTACCACCTTTTCTCCATCAAAGAGGACTCCAAGGACACTGTTTACAATACTTTTTGACATCTATTTCTTTGGTACGTATACTTTTATCAATAGATTTTAGTATAGAGGATTTTGTGAAAAAGGTATCCATTTTTTTTCTGGGATGTGCGTTATTTGCTGGGTGTAGTAAAAGCTATATTTCCGTAGAGAAGCTCAAAACCTATAAATCAACATATGCAAGTAGTTTTGCTAAATCACCTGATCCTCGATTGCTTAATCCGCCAAAAGGGGAAAAGCTCTATGTGGGGTGGTCATTGCCAATTGATTTTAAGCCGCATCATTACCGATTAAAAATTGATCTTGTTTATAAAAATTTAACTACAGAAACTCTTTTATATCCCGTCCGAAGAAGGGCTGGTTCTCAAGTGATTGAAATGCTTGGAAAAGAGTTTAAAGATAAAAAAGGCTTTTTGGCTTACAAAGTGGAAGTGGTCTCTATTGATGGCGAAATAGTTAGTGAGTATACCCATCGTATGTGGACAAAGCTAATTCTTCCTTGTGGGACATAATTATTCTTTTTGCATCGCGCAGCATCGTTGCTGTTTCTTCAAAATCTAGACACGGATCGGTAAAGGATACATGTGGAACTTTCTTTTCTTTTACAGCGCCTCTTTTAAGGTTACTTTCCAGCATCACTCCCATTATTTTTGTGGGGTCTTTTAAGTACTGAGCAAGGGCAGAATGAAAAGCATCTATTTGATTGTCAGGCTTGTTGGGACAATTTCCATGGGAGCAATCAATGAGAATTGGAGAGGGGATGTTTTTTTCTAGGCAGAGCTTTTTGGCAAGGGTAGTATTTTTTGGATCAAAATTGGTGCCATTTTTTCCTCCGCGGAGCACCACATGGGTATTGGGATTACCTTTTGTATATCTTTGCCCCTCCTCTTTCAGGATGCAGTGAGAATGTCTGGCCACTTCGCAAGCTTCAACAGCGGATGCGATGTCTCCATCAAGGGAGTTTTTGCATCCAAAAGGGAGCTGCGTAGAAGAGGCTAAAATGCGATGGGTGGTAGAGGTAGAAGTTCTTGCTCCAATAAACCCCCAGCTTAGGTAGGGCTTTAGATGTGGGAAAATAGCTGGATCGATGCACTCCATGGCAAGGGGCATCTTGCAAGCAGAAAAAAGGCGTTGCGTACGAGCGATGCCTTCTTCTATATCTTCTCTTGCAAGGGGAGGGGGCTGATAGACAAAACCTCTCCAATCATGTGTGGTACGAGATTTTTCCACAAAGGCCCGCATGACTAAGAAGATGGTATCGCCAAGCTCTTCTTGAAGTGCTTGCAATTTGTTTTCGTATAAAAGTGTTTCTTCTTCGCAGTAAATAGAACAGG
>JAHZKV010000051.1 GCA_022600215.1 bacterium | reverse complement strand
TTGATTTCTGCACGAAGTTCATCAGAGTCGAGCACATTTCTTGTTTCAAACTCGATACCGTAGGATTTTAAGATTTCCACTGCACGAGCTGAGTATCCACACATAGGAATTTCTTTATTTCCTTTCATGTAAATAATAACTTTATTTTCTGTGATATCTTTAGCTATTTGATCTTGCATCTTCCCACTCCTTTTCTGTATAGGTTTTTACGCTTAAGGCATGGAGGTCTGTAGCAAAATGCTTTTCTAGAATTTTTTTGACAGCTTTGTGCCTGCTTAGTAAAGACATATTTTGAAACGTATTGGAGATCACATTGCAGGTCCTGCTGCATGATCCAATTTCCCCTTCCATGACCGCTTTTGCGCCATTTATGCTGTTTTCAATCTCTTCTACCCATTTTTCCATAGGCGTAAAGTATACAAAGAGGGGAGATTTGAGGAAAGAAAAATAATTGAGTTAGATAATCGTCATAATAAAATCTTTATATTGATCAGTTAATTAATAGAGTGCATAATTATAGCATAATAAATAAAGAGGTTTGTATTATGACGATGGCAGTTACAAGAAACGACGTGCCCTCTCCGGCAGCTGTGGTAAATGGCCCTGCTAGATTGGAGAGGTCTCCTACTGATAGGGCAGTTGAAGTCTTACCGCATGTAAGAGTTGACAAAGGAGATCAAATGGTAACTTTAGCAAGGAGGCATGCAAGGCTTGCTGCAGTGGCTATATCCACAGACGTTGTAGGAGGAAAAAGCTTACATCAGAGAGTAAGTGCTGAAAAAAAAGATCTGTTTAGATTTGTAATGCCGGGTGGAGCGAAAGCAAAATCTAAAACAAAGCAAAGAGTGGAACAGTGTTGGATTAGATGCGTAGTGGCTGATTTGCGTGCTATTCGAGTGGTAGAGGTTAAACATGTAGCGCTTGGCGCATTAGAAGAGGCTTACGTTGGAGTAGTTAAAGCAGGAGAGGTGGAGTGTCTATATAGGAAAATTAAAGAAGCTGGAACAGGGGCTATTGTAAATTTAGCAGATGCAAGGGATCGAATAGCAAAACAGGCGCAGGAGCTCCAGCAAAGAGTAGCACATGAAGCTAGAGTAGCTGCAAGAGAGGCTAGATGGCAAAAGGAAGAAGAAGCTATGGATAGTGCAATAGAGGAATTGAATAGGAGAATTCTTGGTACAATCTTGCGCCGTTTTAAGCCTATTTTTGACGATCATTTTAGTCATTGGAAAATGCCTGGGAATGAGCGATATGTTCAGGTAGTGCAGCTTTTACGTCCTGCAGAGTATAGAAAGTATTTTGCAGTAGATCATGTAGAGGCATTGAGGGATAATGCAGATGCTATCGCTAAAAAATATCGAATTACTGGACGTCCAGTGCAGTTTTTGTGTCAACAGGATGTTGTTTTCGTTGTCCATCACTGCATCAATTTTTTTTATGATGAAGAGCCTTCGGCTAGACAATCGGTCTGGTCTAAATCTACAAAGAAGTCAGTTAAACAGCGTCGTAGAGATGTAAAAAATAGGTTAATGCAATTTGTCTTTTCAAAACCAGAGTCAAGAGGGGTTTTACTTATGACAGATAGTATTGCTAGTAAATACGGCCTTGAATAAAGTTGTCGTGTGGAAAGCTCGTGGATTGTATGTTTTGGGGAAATTCGTACAAAAAAAAGTGGAGAGCAGTCGATGGTAAGGAACTTGGCAAAGAGACAAGCTCTAATACCGTTCTCTCATCCTTCGGTGGTGCTCTCCTAACTCTAATAAACGAATCTACGTAATTAAAGGCTACCTTTTTTATACTGCGTTGATGGATAGGGAGTTGAGTTTATTCTTGCTGCAAATCTTTTGATATTCATAGTAAAAAGTATGGAAAAGATACGCATTGCAGTAACAGGTGGGGCAGGAGCAATAGGTTATAGTTTGCTTTTTCGCATTGCTTCTGGGGAAGTCTTTGGTAGTAATACGCTTATAGAATTATCTATTCTTGATATAAAATCGATGCAAAAAGCGCTTTTTGGGGTAAAGTTAGAGCTCCTTGATTGTGCCTATCCATTGTTGGAATCGGTGTTTATTACCGATTCGCCCGATGCGGCATTTGAAGAAGCTGATTATGTGGTACTTGTGGGGGCAAAGCCTCGTTCGAAAGGGATGGAGCGAGCAGATCTTTTGAAAGAAAATGCCAAGATTTTTCATGAGCAAGGACAAGCGCTGAATCGGGCAAAAAATGCAAAAATTTTGGTAGTAGGAAATCCATGTAATACCAATGCCTTGATTGTAAAGCGGGCTGCAAAAGACATAGATCCTTTTCAGATTCGAGCGATGTCACGTCTTGATCAAAATAGAGCGGTCTCGATGGTCGCTTGTAGAGCCAGAGTGTTAAATTCAGATGTGGAGAACTTGGTGATCTTTGGAAATCATTCCACTTCCATGGCTATTCATTATTTAGATGCGACGGTGGAAAAAGAGCCTATTTTGGCCGCTATTCCCGATGAAGAATGGTTGAAAGGGGAGATGACTCGCTCGGTAAAAAATCGTGGCGCGGAGATTTTAGATGCAAGGGGGCTTTCTTCGGCAGCAAGTGCGGCAAATGCGGTGGTAGACACCTTGAGAGATTGGGATAGTGACAAGATCACTTCTGCAGGAGTCTATTCTGCTGGTAATCCTTACGGGGTGGAGGGAGATCTCTATTTTTCCTTTCCGATACAGCAGGGAAAGATAGTAGAAAATTTTACAATAGATCCTTTTATGGAAGAGCAATTGCGTCTTTCTGAAGAAGAGTTGATCGATGAAAGAAATACTTTATAGCAATTGACAATTAGCCCTTTTTTGGGTATTATGTTTCTATCTAAAACCTAGGTGACTTCATGACGTTTACTGAGATAGAGCAAATATTTAATCGTGCATTTTCAAAATCTTTTTGTCGAAAAAAGATAGGGTTTTTATTCCCAATTTTGGTGGCATGTGGTGTGCTTACTGTTTTTTGTAGAACTCTCTCCATTGGCACTAATAATTGGGTGTGGATGAGTTTATCTTTTTTACCACTTTTTTTATCTACAGGAGTTCTCCTTGCTGCAGGTGTGATGTTGATTAAGATGTATGTATTTGAAGTGAAGGGGATCAATTATAAAATTGGAAAGATTTTTGTAACTTCGATGCAAATGGTCATTGGAATTTCCTATCTGTGCTTTCCTTTGATTTTATCCTATTTGGTATTGTGGTCTGTCCTTGGAGTCTTTTATTTGTTAAAGCAAATTCCAGCTTTTGGGGATGTTTTTGGAACGCTTTTTTCTTTTGGCCCCTATTTATTGGTGCTAGGCTCTTTTGCTCTTGCGATCATCTCTGTTTTATTACTCTTTTTCATCACACCACATGTAGCGTTGAAAAAGACTCTTCGTATGAACGTTGCAGCAGAGGTTACTGCCCGGATGAAAAAAAGCATATTTGCTAATGGGGTATTATTATTTTCTGCAGCCCTTCCTATCTCGTTGGTGGTATTTTTCTTAATTTTAGGAGCGCAGATGACAGGTGCAAATTATTTTGCGCCAAGTGAGCCTTTAGCTATGGGAATTCGCTCTTTGATGATGATGGTTCCATTTTGTTTGATCTTAACTCCCTTTATTGTCTTTTTCTTTAACTTTTCACTAGAGAGCTATATGCTTTTTAAAAAGCAGAAGAAAGAAGAGTCAGCCTCTCATATTGAGACTAAGAAAAAAGAGGAAACATGTCTTGTGTAGTTGTTGGTTCTGGTATTGCAGGGCTAGCAGCAGCGCTTTTCTTACAAAGAAAAGGGCTTAAGGTTACGATTTATTCGTCTAAAAAGAAAAAAGCAGCTTCAGATATTTTTGCAGGAATTCTTTATCGCTATCCTGGAAGGTGGGGAAAAAAGAGTAAGTATGGCGACGCTGCATTTTTGGCGGCGGTGGACTTGATCCAGGAAGTGGAGAAAAAAAGCGCTAGAAAGATTATTATTTCTAAGGGAGTGGTAAAAAAGTTTGCCCCGCGTCTAAAAAAGTTTGACGATGTAGTAATGGAGGAAGGGGATGCACTCATAGAAGATGCATATACTATCGATGTACGCGCCTACCGTGAAGGTTTAAAGGATTTGATCGGAAGGGAGCATTTCGTGGAAAAGGTGGTGGAGGATCTATCCCAGGTGGAAGGATGGAAAGTACTTGCCCTTGGTTATGGTGTAAAAGAGTTGTTAAATTTGCCAAACTTGATGTATCGAAAAGGGCAGCAATATATAGGGCAAAAAAAAGTAGCGCCATCGAAATATGGAAGTATTGTGGGGCGAGGGCATGTCTCTTTCTTGGGCGGGGATAAAGTATGTCTTGGCAGCACCTATGAGACCGATTTTGAAGATGATAGCGTGGATGAAGCTTTTGCTGAGTATGAAATTTGTAAGAAGATGGAGCCGTGGTACGCACCACTTGGCGATGTGGTGGATAAAGAATTTGTTTCTGGTGTGCGCGTTGGGCAAGATACCACCTATTTACCGTTGGTGGAAGAGGTAGCAGAAAAAACGCTTGTATTTACAGGGCTTGGCTCGCGTGGTTTGCTGTATCATGCTTACTATGGCAAAATAGTCGCAGATAAGGTAGTATTAGGGGATGGAGAATAAGTTACAACTTTTAGGTACAGGTGGATCTACTGGTATTCCTCGCGTGGGGTGCAAATGCAAGGTTTGTTTATCGGACCATCCAGGAAATAAAAGGCTGCGCTCACAAGGGCTTTTTAAGCTGGATGGCAAAAATATTTTGATTGATGCAGGGCCAGATATTCGTCAACAGGCGCTGTTGCACGGTATCCACCAAATTGATGCGATTTTTCTCACACACTACCACGAAGATCATATTGGTGGGATGGATGATTTGCGGGGGTTTTTCTTTAATAGGAACAAAGATCCTATTCCCGTCTACTTATCAGAAAATACCTACGAGATGGTAGCCATCCGTTTTGGGTATTTGCTTGAACGATTTGTTTTCCACAAGATTGATGAACATATGGGCGAGTTTGAAATTTTTGGAAAGAAATTTTCTTATTGTGCGTATGAGCAAGGCTCCGTTCCTGTTTTGGGTTTTCGCCATGGGAAGGCAGCATATTTGACCGATGTGAAAAGCTATGGAGAAAATATGTTTACTTTTTTAAAGGGTGTGGAGAATTTAGTAGTGAGCGCGTTGAATTTTGAGGGGAGTCATATGCACCAATCAGTGGAGGAGGCGGTGGCTTTTGCAAAAAAAGCTGGTGCAACCAATGCCTATTTGATTCATATGAACCATGAAGTAGAGTATGAATCTACCATGGCAACATTAACAGAAGGGGTAGCCCTTGCAATAGATGGAATGGAAATAGATGTCTGATTTTGAAAAGATAGAACAACAAGAGCGATCCACGTTTGAGAATATTAAAAAAGCATTGTTGGTGGGGGTGCATTTTTCTGGATGTCCTACTGATAGTTGTCGTGATCATGTAAAAGAGCTCGCAGAGCTTGCTAAAACCCTCGGCGTAGAAGAGTGCAGAGAAATCTATTGCCCTATCAAAAAGATGACAGCGGCTACCTATATTGGTTCTGGAAAGGTAGAAGAGATACGTGATATTGTGGCTGCAGAGAAAATTGATGTAGTCATTTTTGATGATGTGATCACCCCTAACCAGCAAAAGAATATTGAGAATGTAGCGAAAGTTCCGGTGCTGGATCGTACGGAGGTGATCTTAGAAATTTTTGCCCTTCATGCACGAACAAAAGAGGCGATGTTGCAAATTGAGATGGCAAAAATTCGCCATCAACTCCCTCGCTTGAAACGAATGTGGACACACTTATCTAGACAGCGCGGTGGTAGTGTTTCTGCCAGGGGCGCCGGAGAAAAACAGATTGAGGTGGATAAACGGCTGCTAAAGCAAAAGCTCCGCTCTATTGAACGTGAAGTAAAAGAAGTGGTGAAGGTACGTGAGCAAAACCGTAAAGGGCGCTTAAAAACTGGTGTTCCAACTTTTTCTATTGTGGGGTATACCAATGCAGGAAAATCTACCTTGCTCAATTCTCTCACTGGCTCTGAGGTGCTAGTAGAAGATAAACTATTTGCTACCCTGGATACTACAGCAAGAGCGTATCAACTTCCTAACCGCTCCAAGATTGTGCTGGTAGATACGGTAGGATTTATCCGAAAACTTCCTCACGCCCTTGTCAAAGCATTTCGTAGTACCCTTGAAGAGGTTTGTTATACCGATGTGCTCATTCACTTGATTGACTGCTCAAAAAAAGGATCGATGGAGCGTTTTGAAGCGACGATGGAAGTGCTCAAAGAACTTGGAATAAAAGATAAGCCTGTGATGGTGGTCTTGAATAAGGTGGACTTACTCAAGAGCAAAGAGCAAGTTCGAAAATTCAATGTGGTCTATGATAATGTGATTGCCGTTTCCGCAAAGACGGGCGAAGGTTTTGAGGAGCTACTTGAGGTGCTCGAAAGAGAGGCTGCGCGCTTTTCTAAAAAGGCGCATTTGCGCATTGATCAAGGAAATGCACGTCTTATTGATGAGATAAAAAAAGAGGGGAGAGTACTTCATACCGACTACGAAGGGAATGACGTGTTGATGGAAGTAGAAATCCCTGAGCATATGGAAAGAAAAGTACAAGCATTTTTGGTTGAGTAGTTAGCTTACTCCTGCTTCTTCCATCCTATCTATTAACGTCATAAGTATAGTGTAATAGTTGCAAATAGCTTGCACTCCCACTCTTTGAAGGTTTACTCGATCATGAGTTACTCTGTTAATATGTCTTGCAACAGTGCCAGTGATTGCAGCATAACTATTGGAGGCGCTCGTGCTTATGAGGCATTCTGTTCCATCTTTTGCGTCTAATTGTGATGTAAGACCTGCGCAATATATTCTTTTTTCCACCTCAGTAGCTTTACTACTTTCTAGCATTTCCCCTTTGATAAGATGGAGTTGATTTTTAAACCAAGTTTGTATTTTTGCTGGATCTTTTTCTGCAGCTATTAATTTAACATCTACGGCATGGGTAATATTTGCAATAAGTGCATTTAAAGGAAGAGCTCTTGTCCAAGGAGAAATAACTCCACTAGCATATGCTTCTTTAATAGTTTCTTCTATTTTTTTCTCTAGTATTTCTATTTTAGCATCTCTTAGTCTTGCTTCTAGCAACAGATAATGATAGGCCTTTGGTTGTTGAAGGATAGGTAGTACCTCTGGATGCTGTTGATGAGCAACTTCATGCATCCATCTTGTTGCAAATGCTTCTGGATTTTCAGATTCGAGATAAAGAGGAATAACAACCCTCTCTAAAAGCTTATCAAACATGCCCCCTGCTTGTAAGTCTACTTCAAAGATAGACATCTTTGCAGTAAAATTACCCGGGTGTAAAGGGTTTTTTGTTAATAGATCAATGAGAATTTGAAAGGAAGTATGGACAGGTAGTTGAGCAGCGCTTTTCCAAACCTCTCTAGCTTTTACTGGACAAGGAGTTTTATAAAAAAGTTTTAAACTTGTTTGGACTCTTTTTTTATAAGCTACTAGACTATCCATATAGGTTTGTAGCCAACTTAACATTTCTTTTTTACTATCTAAGTCAGTATCTTGTGCCACTATTGGATCAAAAGGTCCTCCTATTTCACCTAAATAGATTTGAAGAAGAGGTTTTGTGGCATGTATAAAGTCGTTTAGTGTTTTTATGGAAAGAGAAGGTCCTTCAGATCCTCCTTGCCAGGTTTCTAGCTCTTTCTGAATATAGTCATAGAGAGCTGTTCGTTCAGTCTTATCAAGTAGCTTTTCTCTAAGTAAAATTTGGTCAATTTTTTTTCGGGACAATTTTCTCTGGGGAGACTTTTTCTGTGTAACATGGTAATAGGTTAGGAGCTCAAAATGATATTTTTTCAAACCTCGAAGGAGCTCTGGAAACATCGGCATGTTCGAGTGATGAATAAAGTGGAGAAATATTTGATGAGATTTTCCAAAACCGGGTTGGGTTGAGGCTTTTGTTACGACATGCGCTTGAAAGGATGGAGAGCAAGCGATTAAAAAGGGCCTTTGCTCTCCTGCGGCCGCCGCTGCAGCAGCTCCATTTGCTGCGGCAAGACGCTCAATTTCTGCCCATGGATCATCTGCTGCATTCTCTTCATTTGGTGCTGCAGCTTTTGCTCTGCCGCCGCCACCTGCTCCACCTACACCACCACCGCCTGTGCTGGTACTTCTACTACCTTTTGCTTTTTTGGTTTTCTTTGATTTTTTTTTCTTCTTTTTAGAAGTTTTTTTAGGAGCAGGTTTTGGGGCTTGTTTTTTTACAGGTTTTAGGGAGGGAGCTCTTGTGTCAGCATCTTTACCTTCCACTCGTGTGCCTTTTTCTTCTGGGCTTGCTGGGGCGGCTGCCGCTGCAGCTCCTCCCCCTCCTTTGTCTGCATTTTCAGCTAAATATACTCTTACAGCATTTTGAATGCGTGTAGCAGAGTGATCTTTTTGTTCTTTTAGTTTTGCTTTTCGTATTACTTTTAAGTGTTTTCTTATGCCTTTAAAAACTTCTTCCGATATTTTCCCAGAGTCCTTGGCTGCTTGAAGCATTTGCGAAGGAGTTTTTGTGCCATCATTTCCTCCAAAGACAAGGAGCTGATATTTAAAGTAGATGGTTCTTGCTAAAGTTTGACCTGATGTTTCTTTTGGTCTTATAGCGGACATTTCCATTATTAACTCCTAAATTTTGGAAGGAGATAATAACCTGGTAGTTTGTTTTTGTAAATACAAACGATTAATTAACTTTTTCTACTTGCTGGGTGGTGGAAGGGAAGTTGTCTTTTACTAGCTTAATAGAGCCGCTTGCGATCATTTGGATAGCGATAAAGCAGATGAGTAATCCGCCAAGTCTTTCAAAAGCGATAAGTCCTTTTTCTCCCACTAGATATTTGATGTTAGAGGCAACAAGTAGGAGGAGTAAAGATGGGACGACAGCGCATAAGATGATGAGCGGTGTTGCCCAAAGATTGTCAAAAGTATGAGAGTAGAGCATTACGGCAGTGATACTACCTGGTCCTGCCATGCAGGGGATAGCAATAGGCACAATGTATGGCTCATGATCTGGTAAACCTTCTTCGCTATGTTTTGGGAAGATCATCGTAATTGCAATCAACAAGAGGATAATTCCTCCAGAGACACCAAGGGTGCCTTCACTAATACCAATCCCTTCAAGGAGCGCATCTCCAAAAAAGCTAAAAAGAATCAAGATGATGGTTGCATACAAAAGCTCTCTTACTAAAATAAATTTTTGTCTTTTTGGAGTGTATGGCTTGAGAACTGCAATGTAAAAAGGGATATTTCCCAATACATTGAAAACTAAAAATAATGAAACTGCTGCGCTAAAAATATCCATGGGTAACAAGATAGCCGAAGAAGCTCTTTTTTTAAAGTCTTTTTCTTGATATACTGTTTTCACCATGTCTAAGAAAACTTTTAAAACAGCTACCCTTGGGTGTCGTACCAATCAATATGAGTCAGCGGCATTTTCCACTATCTTGAAAAAGATGGGGTGGGAGGAAAAGAGCGATCAATATACCGATTTGTGTATTGTCAATACCTGCACGGTTACCGCTTCTGCTGATCAAAAAAGTTTATATGAGATAAGAAAAGTTTTAAAAAAGCACCCTCTTTCTCGTGTCGCGGTGACTGGATGTATGGCAGAGAGGAAAAAGAAATTTTTAGAAGAAATTGATCCGCGCGTGATTGTTGTCCCTAACAGTGAAAAGGAGCAGATTATGGAAAAGCTCTTTCCTGATGAGGAGAATCTCCCGGAGTTTCGGATTGAAAATTTTACTGCCAATACCCGCGCTTTTGTGAAGGTGCAAGATGGCTGTAATTCGTATTGTTCCTATTGCATTATTCCTTTTGTTCGTGGAAGGTCTCGCTCTCGGAAAATTCATGATGTGGTTGAAGAAGTGGAAGGGCTCGTAGAAAATGGTTATCGCGAGATTGTGTTAACAGGAATCAATATTGGTGACTTTGATGATGATGGAGGGGATGGCCGCCTTGCCGATTTGGTACGCGCTGTAGATGCTATTGACGGAGTAGATCGATTGCGTATCTCTTCTATTGATCCTGATGAAGTGGATGAGGATTTACTCGATGCTGTGATTAATGGCAAAAAGACATGCCCTTCTATGCATATTGTATTACAGGCAGGCTCTCAAAATGTGCTCAATGCCATGCGTAGAAAATATACACTGGAAGATTTTTTCTCTGCAGTGAATCGTTTGAAAGCAAAAAATGCAGATTTTACCTTTACTACGGATATGATTGTGGGTTTCCCTGGAGAGAGCGAAGAGGATTTTCAAGAGAGTTTGAAGGTGATTGGCGCCGTAGAATTTGCCAAAGTGCACATGTTCCCATACAGCGATCGTGAAAAGACACGCGCTTCTCGTATGGAAAATAAAATTCCCAAAGAGGTGATGGAGAGACGTCGTCAAGAGCTGATGAAGGTGGCAAAAAAACAGGCCTTTACTCTTCGAGAAAGGTATGTGGGGCGCACGATGAAGGTGCTTGTGGAAGCAAAGAATAAAGGTCATACAGAAAACTTTTTGGAAGTGGAGATTTTGGGGGAGAGGGTACGCCCAAATGAGATCAAAGAAGTCTTCATCCAAGATAATAATGAAGAAAGTTTAGTGGGGGTGCTTATATGATAGAGATACGTGAGCGATACTCCTATTTTACTCATCTTCCCGGTAAAGAGTCAGTGGTGCCACTTTCGCATGTGGTGGTAAGAGCTTATCCCACCAAAATTTTTGTAGGTGATGTGGAGGTGGATCTCCTTGGCGTGGCTCCAGTTTCTGAGTTTACCCATCTGGTGGATATGGATAGAGCGCGGGTGGAGATTTTTGGTAGAGGAAAAGATGGGTATTTTCACTTTTTTGTCTTTGCCAAAGAGGGGAGCATCTTCTTGAAACTTTATCGAGGGGAGAAGATTGACTTGCTTATTGATGGAGAAAAGGTGTCTCTCTCTAAAAAAGAAAAACGAGTGCTTTTTTCTACCAAAACAATGGAGAAACCAGTGAAGCTGGAAAAGATTTCTTTTGGATGTACCAAAAAGCCATTACTGGAAAAAGGGGTGGATCGAACTACCAAAATGTTTGCACTCTCTCAGCTTATTCCAAAGGAAGAAGGAGCAAAGCTCGAGATAGAAGAAATGGAACCTTTTTTAGTAGATCTATTTTCTCCAAAAACAGAAGATGTCCTTCATTTAGGAGTAGGAAAGTTAGACACTCCGGCATTTTCTCTTTTCTCTAGCTTTTACGAGCAAATGAAAAGCTTTTTGGTACAAGAAAAAGAAGATGGTATCGATGTATTGCCTCAAGGGAAGAAATTACCAATTGCGGGGCGTGCACAAAATATAGAGTGCAGCTTTGGCACAATCGACATCTTGTGGAGAAAAGGGCGGGTGATTCGCCTGAATATCTTTGCCCAAAAAGAAGTGTCCATCTCTATCAGCTTTCCAGGGATGGCTAAAAGCTTTCGCGTAAAAGAAAAATACAATGATAAAGGATCTCGCCTTCTTGCAGGGGAATTACTTCACTTGGAAAAAGGGAAATCTCTTTTTCTCGATAAAATTACCTATTAAACCATAAAGGTAAGCGGTGTATCATTTTGCGTTTTCTCACTTCTCTATTTTCTCTTAAAGAAACCGTCGTAGTACTTTTTAATCTCTTGTCTATAAGAAAGAGGATGCGAGCTTCATGTAAGTAATATAGTAACTCTTTTAATGCGGAGGAGCTTTTATAACTCCAATGGGTGTTGTGTGTTGAGATATAAGCATTCCAATAGGCAGAGTCAAATAGCGTGTTGACATCTGAAACTCTGGTGATTTCTTTGATACATGGCTCTATAACATGAGTAAAAACTATTCTATCAGCATTATCCCTCATAAGAACTTCCCAATCATCTAGCCCTGAGATTATCCTAGCGTGGGATATTTCCGTATAGAAGAAAGTAAATAGTGATTCATTTGGAGCTGCATCGCCTTTTTTATCTACTTGTTTTAGAATGAGTCTTTGTAAATGGGTAAGACGTTGGTCAAAAAGTGCTCTAGAAAATGGAGGGGCTTTGAAAGATTTTTTTAATATAATAACTGTGAAAAATACTAGCGCAATTACTACAATGGCAAGAGTTACTCTCCCCTTGGTAGTTTGTGGGTTAACCATCGCCCATATTTTTTCAGAGGATCTATGCAAAAAAGTTGGTGGAAATTGTACCGCTGCCTCTGGAGTTTTTATAGTGGCTACTGTCATGTTTTTCTCCTGCTAGTTTATGTAAAAAGAAAAAAGCCCATCTCCTTTGAAGACAGGCCTTTGTTTTTCAGCATTTACTAAATAATCCATTAAACTTCGTAACCTCTATCTGGATTACAATTGGCTATTGCTGCAGTTCTTTGCATCTCATTTTCTTTTACTTGCCTTGTTTCATGTTCACTCATCGTAGTAGCAAGATCACTTTGAAGTTGTTCATCGATCAAAAAGAGGATATGTGCTTCATGTAAGTAGTACATAAGCTCTCCAAGTGCTAAGCATCCCATATCACTTAATTGGTCGCAGTGCTCTGCAATGCGTGCATTCCAATACTGGCAGTCAAATTTTGCCTCTACGTCCTGGGTTGCTCCAACGTTATCTAGAAAAGGCTTTATTACCATTGTGTATGTTGTAGTGTTGCCTTTATTGTCCTTCAATAGATCTTTCCATGCGTCTTCATCGGTTGCAGCTTCTCTACTTGCACCTATATTGAGAAATAGAGTGAATAGAGTTTTATAAATAGAATCATCTGCATCTCTTCCAAATTCGGTAACTATGATGGTTTGTAGATCTGTAGCTCTTTGGTCTATAAGCTTTCGATCAAACTCTGGTACATGGGAATCAATATCATCTTCAGCTACAGGCGCTCTTTCGCCACCTCCACCACCATCTACAGGCTCTGCTTTGAATACGGCTCGTTGAGTATTTTCTATGCTAAAGAATCGTCCTGGGTTTGTTTCAATTGTCCTTTTATGTCTTGTTACTAGGGGATCTTCTTCACGGGAGGCGCCCCTGTGTTTTACTATTTTACTGGCAGTAAAAATAATCGTTGCAATAACTATTACTGCAAGGATAACTCGTCCTGTTGTTGTTTGTGGTTTAATAATACTCCAAGCTCTTTCGGTAACATGTTGGAAAAAAGTTTGTGGAACGCTTGGCGTAATTCCGCCTGGGTTAAGATCTGTAGCTGTTGTTGCGGACATAGGTTTTCTCCTTCTTGCTTGAGTGAGATTGGCTTACTTAGTTAGCACGTCTCTGATTAAAAATTGCAAGAATATTAATCTAATCTTGATATTCTTTCAAAGGAAATCTATCAAAAGAGGAAGGGAGAGGCTCTTTATTAGAGCTGGCAAGGGATGATGGTAGCGTAAAAAGGTTCTCTTCTATATAAGAGAGGGTATGGATAAAGACTTTCGAAAGATAGAAAAAGCTCTTTTTGCAACAACAAACCCACATGGATATCTAGGTCTGGTTGCGAAAAAGTATGTCTATCAACTCTCTCCCAATGCACAAGAGAATTTCTTAATAGTACATGGGAAAAAAGAGAGGATGGAGCAAATCGATCCAAGGGGGATCTTTGTATATGAAAGTGAGGAGGAGCTCTCCCCAAAAGATTACCAAGTAATTCATAGTAATGGTTTAGTGGGCTATGATCCCTATTCTTGTTCCCCTTCTCTTTCGATGGTCGATGTATTTTTATTCGATAGAGGGGAAAATGATGAGCTCTACAAGATGCTTGGAGCGCACTCTGTAGTTCACGATGGAATAGAAGGAATTCGTTTTGCGGTATTTGCAGGCGATGCAAAATGTGTACATCTTCGTTGTGATTTGGGTAATTGGCGAGAGGCAGTGTATCCTATGCGAAAGGTTTCTGAACTAGGAGTATTTGAGTTGTTTATTCCTGGGGCACCATCCAATATGATGTATAAATTTTCTATCACAGCAAGAGATGGATCGATTCATTTAAAAGCAGATCCTTTTGCGGCATGCTATGAGCTGCGACCAAAATCTGCTTCGATCACCTACAAAGAGCAGCCATTTAAATGGGAAGATAAAGAGTGGTTAGAGGCAAGGAAAACAGGTTTTTATGGGGCGCCGTTGAATGTCTATGAACTTCATTTGGGAGCATGGGCAAAAGAGGAGAGCTTTGTAAGTTTTAGAAAGATTGCCCCTGAGGTTGTTGCATACGTAAAAGAGATGGGATATACTCATGTGGAGCTTTTACCAATAACAGAATATCCTTTGGATGAATCGTGGGGATATCAGGTGGTAGGATTTTTTGCACCAACTGCTCGATATGGATCGCGTGAAGATTTTAAGTTTTTCGTCAATTATTTACATGCCAATGGTATTGGCCTGGTCTTTGATTTTGTTCCCGCCCATTTCCCTAAAGATCCATGTTTTTTAGCAAATTTTAATGGCTCTGCTCTTTTTGAAAAAGATCATCCTGTGATGGGAACGCATCCAGAGTGGACGACCAACATGTTTGATTATGCATCGCCTCAGGTGGTGAACTTTTTACTTGCTGCCGCCCTTTTTTGGGTAGAGGAGATGCATGTAGATATGATTCGCGTCGATGCGGTGCAAGCGATTTTATATTTAGATCATCAGCGTGGGGAGGAGTTTGAGCCTAATCATATGGGAGGGGTGGAGCATTTTGAAGGGATAGCTTTTTTACAAAAGCTCACCACTTTATTGCAGGAAAAGCATCCTGATGTGCAGGTGATTGCAGAAGATCCTTCGCTTTTTGATGGGGTGACGCGCTCTGTAGATCACGGCGGGCTTGGTTTTTCGATGAAGTGGAACATTGGTTGGAAGCATGATCTATTTCATTTTCTCCGTATGAGCGAGGCAGAAAAAAAAGAGAATTATCAGGTTTTGCTAAACAGCTACAAAGAGGTCTTTCGTGAAAGGTATATGCTATCTATTTCTCATGATGATGTTTCAGGGGGCGCCCCTTCGTTGCTTTATGCATTCTCCAAAAGTGAGGAAGAGGGATTTGCGTTGCTTAGATTGCTCTATGGCGTAGCCATGATGCACCCTGGAAAAAAACTCTTTTTTATGGGCCATGAAGTGGGGGAAGAGCTGCCATTTACGGAGAAAGATTCTTGGCGAAAAAAAGGGGCGCTCACTCATAGACAAATTAAACATAAAAGTTTTGTGAAAGCTTGCAATCATTTATACCTCTCAAGAGGTGCTTTGCATGAAATGGATTTTGATGAGAAAGGTTTTGCGTGGATAGAC
>JAHZKV010000050.1 GCA_022600215.1 bacterium | reverse complement strand
TCCCTCTAGAACTTTCCGCATACTACACCCTTTGGGCTCCATTTGTAGAAGGCTCCTCGATTGCTTATTCTCTTGGAGATGGCGTAGAAGTAGGAAATATTTTACGAACGCAAAATCCTCTACGTAGTGGCTTTATCGCGGGAGGAAAATGGAATACCTATCATGATGACTTTGCTCTTTCCGTAAAATACACTTTTTTCTACAACTTCCCTTCCACTAAAAAAGAGAAGCTAAAGACATCCATCCCCTACAACTCGCCCTATACAGTAGAAACTCTTGACTCTGATGCTATTGACTCCAAATTTAATAATCGCTTTCAATCTCTTAAAGGGACTATTTCTCGCCCTTATTTTGTTGGACAATATTTTGAGATTATCCCGCACGGCGGCCTACTTGGAGCTTGGTCAAAAGAGCTACTATTCTTCGATATGCAAATTGATGAAAGTGACCCGATTGTTACAAGAAAATATAGCTTCAATCAACACTGGTGGGCACTTGGACCATATGGACAAGTAGAATGTAACTTCTATCTTGCTACCCCTTTTGCTTTCTACCTACGCACAGGAGCAGGGCTACTGCGCTGCTATCACAAGGTTACCCAACATATAGGAGACTTTGATGAAGATGGCACAGAAGTAGACGAACCAGAAGAAAATTCTGCTACCAGCTTTTTTAACATAGAACCTATGTTTGAAGTGATGGTAGGGGTAAAAAGCCTTTGGGTTTTTAATAAAAGTAGCCTTCAAATTAACCTTGGCTGGCAAGTGCAGACTTATCTTTCTCATAACGGATTTCAAGCATACTACTCCCCTGTTGGCATCTACGGAAGCTATTCCATGGAAGGGATGACGGTAGGAATAGACTATAGTTTTTAACTATTTACGCCTTAAAGCTCAAATGAACTATTCTAGAGTCTAAAAAATTACCTATCCTGTTTTTTCTGATTGACAGTTTTGTAAAAATATCAGTATGATCAAGAAACATTTTTAAACTTAAACCAGGGAAGTGCAATGATTTCTCGTTCTGTAAAAACTATACTCTCACTAACTCTTGCAACTAGCTGCTTCCTTTCAAAAGTCGCTGCAACAGAAACAAGTGGCTGCCATGCCATCCCACCTGCTCAATTTCCTGGAGGACAAAACGACTTACATGCTTTTGTAAGTGCATCCTATATTCTTTGGCAACCCTACCAAACTGGGATGAATATTGCAGTAGGTCAAAGCTCATCTGATGCTGCTGGATCAGTTGTTCAACCCTATACCCAAGCAGCAAGTGGATTTAAAGTTGCAATGGAACAAAACTTTGAACATGACGGCTGGATTGGAGCAACAACTTATACCTGGTACTATCACAACCCTAGCCTAAACACCAACACTCTAACAAATGGTGCTGTTTATGTGCCCACTTTTGATTCTGGCGTAAGCACCTACAATTCTGTACAATCAAAATTTAAAACCTTTTTCAACCGAATTGATGCAACTATTTCTAGACCTCAATATATAGGTCACTACGTAGCATATCGACCATTTGGAGGAGCATTAGGTGCTTGGGATTACCAAAACTTAAACTTTATAGCAGGGACCTCTTCTGATGGTCTTGTTAGACAAACAGCCAACATGAAGCAAGATTGGTGGGGAATTGGTCCATATGGAGGAATGCAAGGGATCTTCTATTTAGACAATAACTTTGGTCTCTATTTTGGAGCAGGAGGAGCAATCCTAATTTCTTCCCATCATGTGAAGTCCAGTATGACTCGTGTATCTAGTGTAAATGAGGTAACTACCTTAGTAAATAACTATAATTTCACCTTCTATACTTGTGAGCCAATGATCGAAACAAGTCTTGGACTTTCATGGGAAAAAGATTACGAGGATGTCTTCCTTGGTGTCAGAGTGGGCTGGGAACTACAAACATATTTCAGCCACAATGGATTTATCAAAGCGTACTCTCCAACCGGAGTTCGTGGAGATTATTCTATGCAAGGTCTAACAGTCAAAGCAGAATTAAACTTCTAAGAGACACTCTAAAACACCTATTTTTAAATGATCTTTGATTCAACTCACCAAAAGTAGGCTCTGGAAAAAGTATCCTAGGAGAGCAGGAAAAGGAAAGAACAAAGGAGATGCTCCACATGATCCATTCATATAAAATGCTCCTTGTTCCTTTACTCCTATTCACCACCCTTTCCCCTCTTTTTGGTGAGGAAAAGGAGCCCAACACAAGGAGAAAAGGTACTTTTTGCCCACAATACTATCGCCACAAAGATGCACCTACCATTTTTGTGAAAGCTGGGTATTTGTATCAAAACATCTACACAGAAAATGTGAATATAGCCTGGCAAAGGACGGCTCTTTTAGCAAAGCGTAGCATTGCACGACCAATTCTCTCTGGTGCCAATGGTTACACTCTTGAAGTGCGAGGAAGCGCAGAAAAAGATGGCTGGTTAGCATCAGCCGCCTACTTTTACCTACTTTATTCCCCTGGAATGGAAAATAACAAGCTTTCTGAGCCCCATTCCTACTCCCCCAACTTTGCAGATAGCCTGCCAGCCTATTCTCAACTAAACTCCCGTTATGAAATTATCTTTAATCGCGTAGACCTAAACCTATTTCGTCCATCCTATATTGGTTATTTTATGCATATCTCTCCTAAGATAGGATTAAGCGGAGCTTGGGATCTTAGTATTCTAGATTACTTTGCTCAAACAACTCTCTCTGAAGTTCAAAAGGGAAATTTTAAGCAAGAATGGTTTGGTATTGGCCCGTCTGCTGCCCTTGAAATCTGTTTATGCCTTATCGATCCGCTTTTTCTTTGCATTAACTTTGACGCCTCCATCTTTCTTGCAAACCACCATAATAGAAATAAAAATTTCTCTTATGAAAATGCGGCTTTAAACGATCCCAATGCCATCAATAACTCCTCCTACACTTTCAACCAAGTGGAGCCAAACTTTCGATCCTCTTTAGGTATAAAAATAGAAAAAATGTACCCCTATTGGTCTGTTTCTTTTGCGGTAGGCTGGCAACTTTCTCACTACTTTTCTCATACTTTTATTCCAAAGTATTTCTCTCCCACAGGTATTTCAGGAGATTTATCTATGCAAGGACTAACCACTACGCTAGAGTTTGGATTTTAATCCAATCTTAATTTATCTTTGTATAGTTTTAAGAAACTGGTTGACAGTTTTTTACAAGGGGCGTAATCTGGAGTATATCTTTTAACTAAAAGAATTATGAAACTTAAAAAAGGGAGAAAATTAGGAATGAAAAATCTTAGAAGATTATTTACATTATTCCTATTTGCAGGAAGCACATGTGCAGTAAATCTACACGCAGCAGAAAGCAATAATGAAAAGAAAGGAAAAACTCAACATCCAGTACCACCGGCACAATACCCAAATGAAGAAGGAACAAGAAACTTCTCCATTGGCGCAGCATATACTTATTGGGTGCCATACCAAGAAGGAATGATCCTTGCTGTTGGCGGAAACAATACTACCGTTGCAGGTGATACTATCACCCCTGCAGTTTCAGCTCAAAGTGGTTTCAAAGTGTTTGGATCTACTAATTGCTACCATGATGGTTGGGTAGCACATCTTGGCTACACTTGGTTTTATAACCCAACAAACCTTCGTGCAAACACTTTAATAGACAACGTAACTTACACTGCTACGTTCAATAATGACTCGGTAACCTACAGCAGCATCAATTCACAATTTGGCAACCAATTCAATAGAATTCATGCTTCTGTGGATCGTGCTTTCTTTGCTGGACACTATCTAGCTATACGTCCATGGATGGGTCTTCTTGCAGCATTTGAAGAGCAGCACCTTGTTTATGTAGGAACTCATAGTGTAGGTGATGGAAGCTATGATGGTTTTCATATGTCACAAAACTGGTGGGGAATTGGTCCTTATGGAGGAACAGAGGCAACTTACTACTTTGCTCCAGATTGGGGACTACGTGTATATTCAGGTCTATCCATGTTATATGCAGAGCATAAAGCTAGATATAAAAACTTTACCGTTACCTCTAGTCAAACTAGTGAAGCTGTTAATAACAGCCTAGCTCTTTACTGGGGCGTTGAGCCAATGCTAGAAGTTGGCCTTAGTATATGTTGGGAAGGAAATTGGACAGATTGGGGACTAGCTCTTGACATTGGTTGGGAACTACAAACCTATTTCGACCACAACCCGTTCCAAGGTTACTACTCAGGTGTAGGAATCGCTGGAAACTACTCCATGCAAGGTCTAACTGTATCTGCAAGAGTAAGCTTCTAATAAGAAGATTGCATCTACAAAAAAAGCTAGGAAAATTTCCTAGCTTTTTTTTTGTTTTGATATATTTCACATAAATTTTACCTGAAAGATAAATTTTTTCTAAAACCATAATAGACTTAAAGCCTGATTGATAGCGACTATAAGAAGACTTTACAAACATATAGAAAAAAAATCGGTTGACACTTTTCGAAAGGAAAGATACTCTTGTAGCAAAAGCTAAAAATTAAATTCGAGAGTTTAATAAACACTCAAAAACTAAAGGGAGACAAAAAACATGAATAAAAATCTAAGAAGGTTGCTTTCATTGTCTGTTTTGGCTGCATGCACCTTCGCACCAGCTTACGCATACGACAATAAAGAAGATCACAAACACAATATGCAACACGCAGTTCCTCCGGGACAATATCCTGGTGGTGATGAGTCACTAGATTTCTTTGTAGGCGCATCTTACACTTACTGGGTTCCTTACCAAACAGGAATGGTAATTGGCCAAGGAAGAACAAGCAGTGCTTCTCAAGGAAACACTGCAGCACCAAGCACAGATGGAGCTAGTGGTTTCAAAGTGATGCTTGGAGCAAACACTCAACATGATGCATGGAATGTGCAGCTTGAGTACACTTGGTTTTACAGATCTCCAGGATTTAGCACAAATAAACTAAAAAATACTGTGCATTTTACTCCAACATTTGATGAATTAACACCACGATACTCTAGCCTAGAGTCAAGATTCCAAAACCAATTCAACAGAATTGATGGAATGGTTGACAGAAGCTTTTATGCTGGACACTACCTAGCATTCCGTCCATGGCTCGGTCTTTTAGGTGCATTTGATTATCAAGATTTAGATTACAATGCAACTACTACTGAAGGTACAGACCTAAGAGCTAGATTTCACCAAGATTGGTGGGGAATTGGTCCTTACGCTGGTGCAGAAGCAACTTTCTACTTCACCAACGATTGGGGTCTATTCATCTCTACCGGTGCATCTTTGCTACTATCTAACCACGATGTTAGACAAAGACTTGGTACCTGGGATGGCACTACTTTATCACCAACCATAATCAATAATTCAGACAACTTTAACAACGTTGAGCCAATGGTGGAAGCTAAATTAGGTCTTCGTTGGGATTCTAACTGGACTGATTGGGCACTAAGAATTGACGTGGCGTGGGAACTACAAACCTACTTCAACCACAACGGATTCTTACCTTACTACTCACCAGTTGGTGTAAATGGTGATTACTCAATGCAAGGTCTTACAGTAGGAGTTAGAGTAAACTTCTAATCAAAGACTTTCTATTGAAAATCTGTAAAAGCTAGAGCAAATGCTCTAGCTTTTTCTTTTGCTTGATTTTCTTATCTATTTCTTCTATGGTAAATGATAGTTTAAAAAAAATTCTCCCACCATGAAGTATAAATTACTCACCCTGCTACTTTCTCTAATCACCTTAAAAACTTTTCTCCAAGCAGATGATCCACGTCCAACATACCCTCTTTCCACTAATCAATTTCCATATAAAGCTGCTGCCTCCTTTACTTATTGGTCTCCCTATTCAGAAGGACTAAATATCCTTACCACAAAAGGAAATGCAACCTTTGAAGGAGATATCTACTCGTTGCCCAACACTCCAATGCCTGGATTTAAAGCAATGATAGGAGCAACTACCTATTCAAAATTGCTAGATGTAACACTCCAATATGCCTGGTTTTCTAACCCAAAAACTACAAAAGGCTATGGTTTAGCTCTAACAACCAACTATTCCTCCCCTTTTTTAGAAGAGAGCGAGTATTTTTCTACCTTAGATAGCTACTATGAAAACTACTTCAACAAACTACTCTTCCTTTTCGAAAAAAACATCTCCCAAAAAGATATCTTCATCCTTCGCTTCAAAGCAGGGGGAATAGCGGCATGGGATTTTCAAGAGATATATTTTGCAGGGTATTCAAAAAGTGATCCCGATATGCAGGAAAGATCTACTTTTACCCAAAATTGGTATGGAGGAGGTCCCTATCTAGGAGGCGAGGCTTCCTGGACAATAAAAAGAAACTTTTCCCTTTTTACCGAAGGAGGAGCATCTCTTCTTCTCTCTCATCACTCTGCCACTCAGTATATGATCGAAAGAGATCAATACAATGAAGATGATCGTATCATTACCAACCGCAAAATTATTGGTATGGCATTACAACCAATGGTGGATATCAATTTGGGAGTAAGAAAAAGTTTTTACCTTAAGGATCTTATCACTACTATTGGGATCTCATGGGAGCTGCAAACTTATTTCTTCCACAACCATTTCTTACCTTACTACTCCCCAACAGGACATTATGGAAATTATTCCATGCAAGGACTCAATATCTCACTAGACTTAGATTTTTAAAATCAATTTGACTTTTATCAAAAAAATTAATACATTCTTTCTTACTAAATCTAAGGTAGGCGATGAAAAAGTTCTTGCAATCCATCCTTTTTGCCCAAGCAATTTATATAGTGCCAATAAACCTTTACTCCGAGGAAAATCCAAAGGAAAATAGCGTCACAGAAGAAAATGCAATCAAGCAAGATCAAAGAAGTAGCCCACTACCAGTAAAACCAGACCTTGATGAGGAAGAAAAAGCCAAAAGAGATGAGCGTACTCTCCCCTTTGCTTTAGGAGTATCCTACACCTATTGGAAACCATATCTTACAGGAGTAAATGTACTCGTATCAAGAGGTACCGATGATACGCGGGGAAAGGTAATTAGCCCTAATACATTCCCAGTATCAGGTATTCAAGTTCATGGGGAGGTCTTTACCTTCCATAACAACTGGAGACTTAAAGCAAACTATACCTGGTTTTACTTCTCCCCCCACTTTTCCAATAAAGCTTTTAGCAAAAATAGCTCTCTAATTTATGAATCACCATTTTTTGATGAGCAAGGAGCCTTCTATACTAATTTTGCTTCTAAATATAAAACGCTATTCAATAAACTCGATGCCTACTTCGTAAGGGAATATAGCATAGGCGATTCTCTAACCCTTGCCCCAAAAGCAGGTCTTTTAGGAGCGTGGGAAATGATGAGGCTCTATTTCGATGGAGAAATGGAAGAGGAGTTTGGAGAAAATATAGGTGCCAAGATGTCACAATTTTGGTGGGGAATAGGTCCCTATTCAGGGACAACGCTAAATTTCCAACTCGTAGATGGGCTCTCCCTCTATGGTGTTTCTAACCTAGCAATTTTATATACTAAACATGACGTCCAACAAGCAAACTTTGTAACAAATCAAGAAACAGAGGAACGTGAAGCTGTTTCCAATCTATCTGACTACTACTATGGCGTAGAGCCAATGCTAGAAGCAAAGCTTGGCCTAAACTACCTATATGCCTGGGATAATGTCTCCCTTGCTATAGACCTTGGTTGGGAAATGCAAACATATTTCTCCCACATTGGGCTTTTAAAATTCTATTCCCCAACAGGTCAAGCAGGACAATTTTCTACACAAGGACTAACTGCTGGAATCCTTGTTGGCTTCTAATAAGTAGGATACAATGAATAAATCTAAAATAATCACCCTCCTTCTCTTTCTCCCAGCCATCCTTTCAGCAGATGATCCCCTTCCAAAAAAGGCTGTCGCAGGAAATGTAAAAGCAGCACATAGAGAAAGGGAGTTTGGGAAGGTAAGCAGAGAAAAAGGGCATCTTGTTCCCCCCTCTGCTGGAGTAGCCGCCTCCAAAAGATCATTTTCCCTCACCGCTGCCTACACATTATGGCAAGGGTATTTTAATGGGATCAATGTAGCCTCTTCAAGAGGATCTGCAAATCAAATAGGCACGCCACTCACCCCCACTATACCCATTAGAAATGGACTAAAAGTATCGGCCTCCAAAAATCTATTCTATGACAACTGGCAAGCATCGCTTACCTACACATGGTACTACAACCCCTCCCCACTAGGCTATGCTAACTACAATCCTGCCCTTACCTACACCTCCCCTTGGGTATCTGGAGAATATAGCAACTTAAGCAATATCAAAAGCTCCTTTTACAACCAATTCAACCGCATACATGTCAAAATGTTTCGCGTGCTACGACATTCCAAGTACCTTCTTATGACCCCATGGATAGGTCTACAAGGTGTGTGGGAAACAGAAGATCTCCACATGGACACAGAAGTAATTGCAAGAACAAATTACCTATTCTCCATGAAAAACACCCAATTTTGGTGGTGCATAGGTCCATTTGCTGGAACAAAACTCATCCTTCCCATCCTCCCCTATATCTCCCTCTATGCAAATGCAGGAGCAGGGTTGCATCTCACAAAAAGAGATCTTTACCAATACAAGAATGGCAATCCACAAAATCCAGAAGAATTACTACCCACCTCCACCACAGAAAACCATCAATGGTTTACCGAAGCAATGATGGAGGGATCTCTTGGCCTCAGCATGAGCCACGATTTTGCCGAGATCACCTGCTTTACAAATATTGCCTGGCAAGTTCAAACATGGTTCTCCCATTGCGGATATGTTACCAACTACCTCCCAAGAAGTAGCTATGGTAATTATTCCCTACAAGGATTAACCATTAAAATAGGAGCAACCTTTTAAAAAAAATAATTGACGTATTAAAGATTAACGCTTAAAAAGAAAATCTAAGACGTAAATTAATTAATTATTCATGGAGAGGTAATGAAGAATATAACAATCACAGCCGCAGCGGCTCTTATGGGAGTAACACTTTTTGCTTCCAACTTAAATAGACAAGCGCCAGTAGAAGCGCCAGCAGAAGTAAGAAATCAATTTATCGATTTCTCTACAGGAAATACAAATGCTGATATTTCCTATACAATTGGAATACAAGTAAGCGCTGTAAGACCAACCCTTGATACTTCTTTAGGCTTTCAATCTTTCGAGGCAACAGAAGAGAATCTATTTGTAAAAGGTCCAAGCATCCAGTTCATGGATGAAATTCTTCCTGCGGTAAGTGGTCATATCACTTTTTCCGATACAAATTCTGCAACTTTACTTACCATCTCTTTAGACCACTACAATAAATTTGGACAAGATACTCCTCTAATAGCAGAAGAAACTTCTCAATTCTTCCTAACTAACTCTTTTCATGGGCAAACAGAGCCTATCGGCTATTGCCGCATTGATGGGGTGTTCAATAACCAAAGAACAGCTCTAAAGGCTGCAATTGGTGGATACTCCTTACAATACAAAAATTTTGCTCTATCCTCTCTATTTGGAATAGTTGGTAGCCATACAGCTCTTGCAACAGAGGTAAATGCTATCCAACTAGGAAAAGAAGCAGAAATTGATACTTTTGGTGGAATACAAACATCTCTTTCTGGTGGTCTGTATTGCTCATTTGCTCCATCACTTGTAATCTTTGATTCTGAGCAAAGTGCTGTATACTTCTCCGCAGAAATTGGATTTACTGGAGAATCTTCCGCAAATAGTGGATCAGTATACCACTACAGAGCAAACACAGAGACAGAGACAAAATCTCTTACTTCTAACACCGCCATAGACCCACACTCATTGACTAGCTCTATTGAAAAAAAGCTTGCATTATCTCTTGTTTCTAAACCTCAAGATGGAGATATGTCTTTCTTCACCCTTCAATTTGGTATTGGCCAAAATAAAGAGATGGGAAGAAACATGATCAGTAAAGCACAGTCAGGAACAGCAACAGATATCACTACTTCTTTTGCTTACCTATCCCTTGCTTACACTATGTAAAAAGATCTTCTACATAGAAAAAAAAGGCCTGCAAGAAATTGCAGGCCTTTTTTTATGTTTGAGTAGTATGTAAAACACTAATTAAAAAAATAAGGGAAAGGAGAACTCCAAAGGTGGCATGGATCATAGTGATATGCCAAGGGGTGATCATCATAAGCTACTTATTCCTCTTTTATTTTTCTTTCTGAAAGGAGACTACATAAAGCAGCAAGAGCAGCAATAGAGGTTAGTATTAAAAAACATTCCATAACTATAGGATACAAAACGAAACTATTTTTTTGTTAAACGCTTTGCTTCAAGGAAGATATCGCTAAAACAACCTTCTTTGCATCTTCTAAAGTATTATACATACCAAGGCTTATACGAATTACAGCCTTTTTTCCAATCCTATCAAGCAGCGGCTGCGCGCACATATTTCCCACTCGCACACACACATTCTCCAAGGATAACAACACTCCAGCATCTGCTGCATGCACCCCATCCATCGTAAAAGATAGGATAGAACTCCCACGGCAAAGAGTGGTAAGAAACTCCACTTCATTTTCAAGGTGATCATACAAGTACTGAGAAACCTCTCTCTCCTCTCTTGCAAGGGCATCAAAGCCAATCTCGCATACAAAAGAGAGTGCCGCTCCAAGTCCCACAATCGATGCAACCATCGGCGTTCCCGCCTCAAATTTATAAGGAGGGCTGCGATATAGACTCTCTTCTACCACCTCCACCATCCCACCACCAAAATGAAAAGGAGGGATCTTTTCCAGCAATTCATATCTACCAAATAACACGCCAACACCAGTGGGACCATAAAGCTTATGGCCAGAAAAAGCATAAAAATCCACGCCTAACTTTGCCACATCTACTTTTTTATGGGCAACCACCTGCGCCCCATCACAAACAACTAGCGCTCCCTTGCTACGGGCCAAACTTGCTATCTCTTTTACTGGGTTTACTATCCCAAGCACATTACTCTCATGAGACACAGCTACTATTTTTGTTCTAGCCGAAAGTTTCTCTTGAAAATCTTCCAAATCAAGGCTGCCATCGCTGCAAATATCAAAAGTAATAAATTTTGCCCCTTTTCTTTTACACAGCTCCTTCCAAGGTAAAAAATTGGAATGGTGCTCCGCAATCGAGACAAGGACCTCGTCGCCCTCCTTCAAACTCTCCCCCAACGAATAGGCAAGCAAGTTGATGCTCTCCGTGGTAGAATGGGTAAAAACTATCTCCTCTTTTTTAGCGCCAATAAAGGTTGCTACTTGCTCCCTTACCCCTTCCATCTTATTTGTTGCCAAGGAAGCAGAAGAGTACACCCCTCGATAAACAGAAGCATATTCTTTTGCATAAAAATGGGAGATCGCCTCTACCACGCAGCGTGGCTTATGCATCGTTGCTGCACTATCAAAATAGAGCAGATCACTCTCTTCTTCAAATATAGGAAAATATTTTTTCATCGTACCATCTGCATAAATGCAGCTCTTACACTTTCTTCTTCTACCTTATCGAAAAAGAAAGATAAAAACCCTCTTTTTAACAAGCTAGCAGCCTTATCTTTTGGAATCCCTCTTGAGGTAAGGTAAAAGAGCTCTTCCTCATCAAGGGCGGTGGCAGTTGCGCCATGACTTGCAATCACATCGTCTGCAAAAACTTCTAAGTTAGGCTTAGAAAAACCCCTTGCCTTCTCACCAATTAGTAAATGTTTAGAAAGTTGATAGCTATCGGTCTTTTGCGCTACTTTATCGACATAAATTTGCCCCTCAAAAGAAGCTCGTGCACTTTCAGAAGAAACCCCTTGGTAATGCTGTCGAGAATTTGTCTCTTCCGCTAAGTGACTACAATGCACATGATGGTGAATGCTGTCATTTTTAGCTCCATTCCAAAATCCTTCCAAGGAGCAAGTAGCATCCCTCTCTAACAAGAAAGTCTTAATCTCATTTCGAAAAAGTTTACACCCTTTTGTTCCACTGCGATGTTTAAAGATTCCTCCCCCTTTGATACTACCTACAGTATGAAAAAAGGCGCTATTATCCGCCTCGATCGTTGCTGTCTCATACATAGTGAGCTCTACGCCCTTTTCTACCTGTACATCGACCAAACGAGAGATAAAATTCCTTTCTCCCTCCACCAAGATCTTGTGGTGAACGCTAAATTTCTTTGCCCCCTCCACAAAATACAAAATCTGCGGCATCATAGCACTGTCATTGCCACAAAGATGCTCCTGCACTTCAAAAAAGGCTGGGGCATCCTCCCCAACAAAGATACAATAACGATCTTTTGCAAAGCCGCGATTGATAGAAGAAAAATACCCCTCTATTCTCTCGCCACCTTTTTGCAAACGTCCAAGTACAGCAAAGCCATATTTTTCGATCGCCACATCCATCGGAATAATCTCTACACCTGGGACATCGCAAGAAATATTATATTCTCCAAAGGAAGTAAAATTTGCCTCTTCCAATGCCCGTAAAGAAATATACTTAAACTCTTCTGCCTTCTTTCCAGGAAAAGCTTTCTCCCTCATCTGAACTTGGAATGCCTTTTGCTCTTCAGAGTAAACTCCATCTGGCAAGCTCTCTACGAACATAAGCTATACCCCTTCTCTTCCAGCTCAAGAGCAAGGCTCTTGTCCCCTTCCTTTACAATCTTTCCATCTTTCATCACCAGCACCACATCAGGCTGGATGTAATCTAATAACCTTTGGTAGTGAGTGATCAAGATAATGCACTTATCACTACCTCTAAAGCTATTCACCCCTTTGGCTACTACCTTTAGTGCATCAATATCTAATCCAGAATCAGTCTCATCTAAAATCACGCACTTTGGGTTCAATACGCGCATCTGCAAAATTTCATTCTTCTTCTTTTCTCCGCCAGAGCAACCATCATTTAATCCACGATCTAAAAAAGCAAGGTTCACTTCCATCTCATTTGCAAGAGATTCCACTTTAGTGCGAAACGCTGTCTTCTCCACTTCTCCATGAATAGCTTTATAGGAAGCATACAAAAAATCAAAAAAGGAAATTCCAGGAATCTCTAACGGATACTGAAAACTTACAAAGATCCCCTTTTTAGCTCGCTCATCAGGCTCCAGCTCCGAGATATCTTCCCCTTCAAAAGCGATCTTCCCCTCCACCTCATATAAGGGATGAGCAGAAATTGCTTTAGATAACGTTGATTTCCCAGCGCCATTTGGGCCCATAATCACATAGACTTTCCCTGCATCCGCTGTAAGATTCAATCCCTTAAGGATCTCTACCTCTTCAATTCTTGCCTCTAAATTCTCAATCTCTAACATCTTTTATCCTACGGAGTGTTCTAATTTTAACGTTAATAATTTTTCTGCCTCTACCGCAAATTCTAACGGCAGCTTCGCAATTACATCTTTACAAAAGCCATTGACCACCATGTTGATCGCATCTTCTCTGGAAATTCCACGAGACTCTAAATAAAAGAGTTGCTCCTCATTCATCTTCGAAGTAGAAGCCTCATGCTCAATGCTTGCGCTATGATCATGCACTTCAATATAGGGAAAGGTGTTAGCAGAGCACTTATTTCCCACCAGCATCGAATCGCACTGCGTATAATTCCTCGCATTTTTCGCTTTGGAGGAGACATGAACGAGCCCACGATAGCTATTATGTGAATAATCCGCCGATATCCCCTTCGAAATAATAGTAGAAGTAGTATTCTTCCCTTTGTGTACCATCTTTGTTCCCGTATCAGCTTGCATATGACCATTCGTTAACGCTACCGAATAAAACTCTCCCACCGACTCATCCCCTTCTAGAATACATCCCGGATATTTCCATGTGATTGCGGCACCAGCCTCTACCTGCGCCCAAGAAATCTTCGAACGATATCCTTTACAACGACCTCGTTTGGTCACAAAGTTGTATATTCCACCTTTACCTGTCTTTGGATCACCGCTATACCAGTTTTGTACCGTTGAGTACTTGATCTCTGCATGATCCATAACAACAAGCTCCACTACCGCCGCATGTAACTGATTTTCATCATAAGCAGGAGCAGTACACCCCTCCAAATAGCTCACATAGGATCCCTTCTCTGCAATAATAAGGGTTCTTTCAAATTGACCAGTATTACGCTCATTAATACGGAAATAGGTAGAGAGCTCTATAGGGCATTTGACCCCCTCAGGAACGTATACAAACGACCCATCAGAAAAAACACAAGAATTAAGCGCAGCATAAAAATTATCACCAATAGGAACCACTGTCCCTAGATACTTTTCCAGTAAATCAGGATAGCGCTTCACTGCTTCTGAAATAGAACAAAGGACAACGCCAGCATCCTCCAACACCTTATGAAATGTCGTTCCAAGCGATACCGAATCAAAAACCACATCGACCGCAACATTAGACAAGCGCTTTTGTTCCTCCAGGGGAATCCCAAGCTTCTCAAAGGTTCGTAAAATCTCAGGATCTACCTCATCAAGACTGCTTAGCTGTGGCTTGCTCTTTGGCTCAGCATAATAAGAAATATCTTGAAAATCAATCGGCGGGAACTTGGCATTCGACCAAGTAGGGGCCTTCATCTCCAAAAACTTTTTATACGCTTTCAATCGAAAGTTTAATAAAAACTCTGGCTCTCCCTTTTTAGCAGAAATAGCACGCACCACTTCCTCAGAAAGCCCCTTTGCAAAGACCTCCGATTCCACCTCTGTACGGAAACCATATTTATATTCTTGCTTCTCTTTTAAAATTTCTTCTGTAGACATAATCATCTGCTCTTCTTTAAAAGAGCAGTATAAAGAGTCTTGAAAATACTCTCAAGAGCCTTTTGCTATATTCTTATGATGATTCGTTAGTAGTAAGGGATCGATCTGACCTAACAGCTTTTAATTCCATAAAAACTAAATTTACAGGTTAATTATAGTGATTAGGAATTTTTTATAAAGTTGTTTGCTTTTTGCAAATCAGCCAAGGTATCAATGCCCACCACCTCTTCGGTAGTTTCCCCCACTTCAATAGAAAGACCATGCTCCAACCAGCGAAGCTGCTCTAATTTTTCGGCCGCTTCTAAAGGGGTTTTTTGAAATTTACTAATCTTTTTTAGAGCTTCTTTGGTATAAGCATAAAGTCCAATATGTTTATAAAATGGCATTCTCTCCCCTCTTTCAAAAGGAATTAAGGAGCGAGAAAAATAAAGAGCTTTCCCCATTTGATCGCATACCACTTTTACAATGGAGGACTCCATTGCTGCCTCTCTATTTACTTTTTTCTTTAGAGTCCAAACATCGGCTGGTCCCCGAGCATCCAATAAATCATGGATCATTTTTTTGGAAATAAATGGCTCATCTGCCTGCCAATTCACAAAAATATCGCCCTCTATCCCTTCTTGCTCTATTGCCGAAAGAATTCGCAGGGTACCATTTTCTAAACTAGGACTGGTAAGAACAGCTTTTGCTCCATGTTCATGAGCAACTTCTGCAACCTCTTTTGAGCAAACAGCGACCACCACTTCATCAAAAATACCCGTCTCTTTTGCCGCATCAATAACATTACCTAAAAGAGTTTTCTCCCCAAGTTTTGAAAAGATCTTCTTAGGAAATCTTTTGGAGTCAAGCCTTGCAGGGATCATGCAAACAATCTTCATATACCTAGTCCTTGAGTATTGACTCAGTAATATATGCAATTCCTTGATTAAAATCCACTGTGCAAATATCTCCAAGGGATGCTTTGGTCTGAGTAAGATCTAAGCTATAGCGAAAATCATGTCCTGGCCTATCTTCTACAAATACTATCTCGCTTTTCGTCTCTTTTCCCATTTGCCTTGAAACTTCTTTGCAAATTTGGTTCACCACTTCAATATTCGTCTTTTCCATCCCCGTACCCAAATGATAAATAGAACCAAAATCCCTTTGCTCCAATATCTTCCATACTGCCTTTGAGTGATCACGTACATAAATCCAATCCCGCATATTCAGTCCATCGCCATATAAGGTGAGCGGCTCCCCAGCAATGGCCTTGTGTATCATGGTAGGAATGAGTTTTTCTGCATTTTGATAAGGACCAAAGTTATTTCCTGACCTTGAGATCGTAATGTTTAAGTCATAGGTACGACGATATGCTTGGCAATACATATCTGCGGAGGCTTTTGATGCTGCATAAGGGGAACTAGGACGAAAAGGAGAATCTAACTTGAAATCCCCACCCTTGTGTTTCAAATCCCCATACACCTCATCCGTTGAAATAAAATGAAAGTGAGTATCTTTAAATTTGCGTATCATTTCAAGCAACATTACTGTGCCCGTCACATTAGAATGCAAAAAAACTTCTGGATTTCCAATACTTCGATCCACATGGGTTTCCGCAGCAAAATGTACCACCTTCGAAAAATGGTGTTTTTCAAAGAGCTTTTCTACAAACTCTTTATCACACACATCTATTATATAAGAAGATAGACGCGAGTGCACCACCAAGTTATTCTTATTAGCTGCATAGCTCAGCGTATCAAGGTTTACAATAGTATAATCTGTCTCTTCCAGTAAAAAGCGGATAAAATCAGAGCCCATAAATCCAAAGCCACCAGTGACCAATATACATTTGCTCATCCGTGCACCCACTTTTCCAGAAAGAAG
This sequence comes from bacterium, assembly GCA_022600215.1. Taxonomy (GTDB): domain Bacteria; phylum Chlamydiota; class Chlamydiia; order Chlamydiales; family 2-12-FULL-49-11; genus JAJACQ01. Next base: position 4,468 of record JAHZKV010000050.1, on the reverse strand, counting down.
GATTCAAGAGCACTCTGCCAAGAGCGAATAGGAAACTCCATCAAGGGCTCAATTTTTTTAGTGCAAAGAACAGAGCGGACAGGACGGGTCGCAGGCCGAGGAAAATCTTTCTGCGTACTCTCCACCAACTTCTTACAAAAAACCTCTAGCCCATATTTTTCCATCAAGCCCTTTACAAAGACAAGCAATTCAAAACGCGAGCAAAAGCCTTTATTCACAAAATGATAGACTCCACTTTTCTCCAAAATAGCTTTTACCGCCACAGCAACATCTTCTACATTAGTAGGAGAGCTGATTTGATCAGTAACAAAAGAGCATTCTTCTTTGGTTTGTAGCAAGAAAACAAGGGAATCAATAAGTCCTTTTTTTGCTTTTCCATATAAGCTTGCTGTTCGTAAAATTGCTGACTCTGGAAGAATCTGCAAAAGGCGCCTCTCCCCTTCTAATTTAGTCCTTCCATACCCATTCACAGGATTGACAGCATCCTCTTCTACATAGTCGGTTTTTTTTCTCCCATCAAAGACATAATCGGTACTAATATGAATCACTTTAAGGTGGTACTTTTTAGCAATCACCGCCAAATGAACCACCCCTTTCACATTAATATCCTCCGCCAAAGAGGAGAGCTCCCCTTCTGCTTTGTCTACCTCTACCACTGCGCTACAATTAACAATATGTGTTGGCCTATGCTCTAAGTAAAAATTCTCCAACCCCTTAAGATCCAATACATCAGCATCTTCATGAGAAGAGCCTACCAATGGGACATCAAGCACTTCCATCATAGCCTTGCCAAGCAAGCCTTCTGCGCCAACGACCCATACCAACATTATATTACCTCTTTAAATGATGGCGCCCTTTTATCTTTTAATGATTGAATTACCTCAGTAGTCGGCCACTTAATCCCAATTTCTTTATCAAAAGGAGAAAAACACGCCTCTTGCTTAGGATTGTATCGCTCCGATACCGCATAAACCACATGTGCTGTGTCAGATACCACATAGAAACCATGAGCAAACCCCTCTGGCACATAAAGCTTTTGTTTATTTTTCCCAGAAAGGGTAAAGCTTTTCCACTCCTTAAAGGTAGGAGAATCCTCTCTCATATCCACAATCACATCTACTATTTCTCCCACCGGGCAATAAACATACTTTGCCTGCCCCTTTTGAAAATGCATACCACGAAGTACGCCCTTCACTGAAAATGAATGATTTATCTGCGCAATCTCCATCACAGAATCTTGCATCACCTGATGAAAGTATCCCCTCTCATCCTCAAAAAGCTTAATTTTATCTAAAAATGGTTCCTTCATAGACTCCACCCTACACAAAGAAATAAAAATGCCAATAAATTCTTTATTGAAATATGGCAATGCCATATCATAATGCCTAAAAAAAAGGCACTTACATGAAAAAAATCTTCCTATTTCTCCTTCCCATCTCCTTTCTTCTAGCAGCTCGCGTTGCAGTAATTGGCTATTGGGATGGAGATGCTTATATTACAGATCTACTAAAGAAAGCTCTTACTCCCCTTGGCCATCATGTTCGACATGAGACCAATCCTAACAAATTAATTTACTACGATCTAATTGTTTCTCAAAATCATAATACTTACCTTAATAAGCATTGCAGAAAGACCATCTTAGTGCTTGATGAGCCTCCCCTGCATAAACCAGGCCATGGGGATCTAAACCTCTTAAAACGATACCTTAAAGTATTCACATGGGACCATGAATTGTGCGGAATGGAAAATTTTGAAAAATACTACTTTCCGCATCAAAATACCATTCCGTCTAGTTATGAAGGCTTTCCATCCTTTGATGAAAAAAAGCTTGTTTGCATTATAGGCTCTACCTTCCCAATGAATAAACCAAATGAACTCTATAGTGAACGAAGAAAAATTGCTCATTATTACTTAAAGCATCACCCTCAAGATCTTGATATATATGGAAGGCTTGGATGGGGAAAAAAATACCAACCAGTTTTTAAAGGGACCTGCAAAGATAAATATAGTACACTTAGAAACTACCGCTTTACCTACTGTTATGATAATTGGAGGAGCTCCACCTATTACATTACAGAAAAAATATATGATGCCTTCAATTGTCTTGTGGTTCCTATCTATTTAGGTTCAACAAAAATCACAGACTTAGTTCCAAAAGAAGCATTCATTGACGCAAGAGATTTCAAAAATATTGATCATATTCATCACTATATCAGCAATATGGATGAAGAAACCTACTTAGGTTATATCAATGCAATTATTGAATATCGCAAGAGTGAGCAAAGGAAAAAGGCTACTTTTGAAACTTTCCATGAGCAAATCACAGAAACCGTTATCGAACTGCTCAACTAAGGTAATAAGCTAAGGATACCTATTTAATAGATTTTAGGTATCCATATATCAAAATTTCCGATATAGGGAGTGTATGAGCGCGCTTAGCATATTAATACAAAACCCAGTTGCATCCCTTGCATTCCTTTGCCTGCTTGCTTCTTTAATCAGCTGCTGGTTTTGTGAAGGTTACTACCTCTTTGCCCCTATCTATGTCATTGCCTATGTCCTTGCCTTTGCTGGAGGCATAGTCACTTATGGCTCTTTGCTTCCCCTCTCCATTATCCTTATTTGTTTACTAGTACTAAAATTTCATCCCAAGCGCTTTGTCCACCTCTTTGCCTCTATGATCCTTGCAATATTAGGGGTGTTTATCATGAGCCATATGGTAAAAGGCTTTCATAATCTCCTCCTCATTGATGGAGTACAATATGGCACCTCTTCCATACCTATGAACATGTATCTCAATTTTGATAAAGTAAGTCTTGCTACTTTTCTACTTGGACTCTACGTACCCTTAATCAATAATAAAGACAAATGGAAGCAAACTTTTTTAATCGTCATTCCCTATGCTGCTTTTGCGATCATCATCTTACTCTTCTATGGAAGAGCAGCTCATCTATTTGCTCTAGATATTAAGATCCCTTCTACTTCTCTTTACTTCCTTATTATCAACCTCTTCTTCATATCCATACCAGAGGAAGCTTTTTTTCGGGGATTTTTACAGCAAGAAATAATCAAAGGCCTATCTAATAAAGCAGGTCCTTTTCTCGCTATTTTATCGGTCTCTATCTTATTTGGAATCATGCACTTTTTCTTTATTCCAAACTTCTACTTTGTCCTTGGCGCAACCATTGCATCTCTTCTATATGGAACTATTTACTACTTTTCAGGAACGATTGAAAGCGCTATTGCCACTCACTTTTTAGTAAATGTCGTACACTTTTTCTTCTTTACCTATCCCTTCTTTCAAAGTTCTTAGTGACTACAGCGCCTGCGCTTACATGCGCTACATCGAGGCTTCTTCTCGTCAGGAAAATATTCATCTTTCTTATTATCTTCCTTCTTACACGAAGAATATAAGCTCCTACACTTTTGAACAAATCCATTAGAGGAAGATTTCTTCTCTGCACTCTCTATCGATCTATTGTTAGTAGCAACTTTGCGCTTTTGCATATGCTTCTTTTTTACCCGATGAGCTTTGCTTTCTTCCTGATATGCAAAATCATCCTCATCCATCTCACTATCATCAGCAGTGTAAACTACTTCTTTTTTTACATGATAACGATTTCGATACTTCTTATGATATTTGCGCTCTTTTTGTAACATGCAATTAATCACTCGGTACGGGTTATCCCCTTTTTGGTACATCGCTACTACATCTTCTCTCTCATCAGCGCTCAAGACATACAAATAAATTTGCTGATACTTAGGAGATAAGCGATGCAAAATAACTCGTTGATTTCTAGGCAAGCTATCAGGATGCATCTGCTGCTTCTTATGCATGGGAGACAAAGAATCTGCAGATAATGTGCCCATCCCACATACAAGAGAAGCAGCTATAGTAACTATATATAAAGGCTTAATCATAAATATTTGAACTCTTCTTTGTTTCATGTTTCCTTTGATCTTCACTCAATACTTTAGTCAGCTCACCTTGAGCACTTTTACCTTTTGCATGAGCTTTCACTACTCTATGCTGATCACTTTCAGGAAGAGCATGAAAGGTAGTTCTATTTTTCGGGCCCATAGACTTTAATGCAGCGCTATGATGAGCACGATATGTAGCATTATTCTTCGAAGCAGACAACTTAGTCTGTGTCGGAGTCTCCTGTTTGTGAGCACTTTGCTTCATCGATTTTTGTGCAGGACTCATCTGAGCACTACTTTTTCCTTTTGATTTAGAAACTTGTGTCATCATCGCGCCTAGTGCTAATGCCCCTAAACCCAAAGAGTAAAGGACAACTTTCTTGTTATACTTCTTTTTCTTTTCGTTCATATCTACTCTCCAATCTAATATTATAATACATTTATAACTCTACCATCATCATTTAAAATATAATTACAAATAAAAAGTTATATTCTTGATAAAAACTCTCATCTCACTATGATGAAAATTATAATCGAGCCAGGAGAT
>JAHZKV010000049.1 GCA_022600215.1 bacterium | reverse complement strand
GGTTAAAGCAAGTAGAACTCCTGAGGAGATGACCCTTTACTTTGTGGAAATTGGAAAACTTGAACACAAATTAATCCCAATGGAAGCAAAATACCATCAAATTGATTCTACCGTATTAAAATTTAATGTATTGAAAAATAGACTTGATCAAGAGCTTACCAAAGGAAAAGCCTACCGCCTCTATCTTTCTTATAATGATGGAAATGAAATAAAATCTATTATTTCTAAAGATATAATACACTGGAACTAAAACAAACTATCTCCTACAATAGAGGGTATGAAAAAAATATCTTTTAAAGAGTGTATCCATACCTATTTCCGCGCAACGAAAGTCTATAACAAAAAGAAGCGATCCCTATCCAAGGAAAATCAAAATATTTTTGAGACAAGATTGCAAAAGCTAGAGAGCGCTATTGCCATTGAAGACAAAAAGCTGGCCTCTGAGGAAGCAAGAAAAGTCTCTACATTACTAAACTCCCACTTCCCCCTCAGCAGAGCTCAAAAATTATTTTATAAGGGAGCTATGGTTGGTGTTGCTCTCTTTTTTGCTATTATGATCAGGCAATCGTGCTTTGAACTTCATGAAATTCCATCTGGCTCCATGCGCCCGACTTTTCGAGAATCTGACAAGTTAGTAGTTTCAAAGACACAATTTGGGCTAAACATTCCTTTAATGACCAAGCATTTTGCCTTCAATCCAGATAATGTAAAGCGCATGGGAACCTGCGTTTTTTCTGCAGATGGCCTAGACACGCCAGGGGTTTACACTACCTACTTTTACCTATTCCCTGGAGTCAAAAGATTTGTAAAAAGAGTGGTTGGACTCCCTGAAGATCGCCTCTATTTTTATGGAGGAAAAATCTACGGAATCGATAAGGATGGCAACGATATCTCGCATCTTCTGCAACAAGACATCCTCTCCCACATTGAACACATTCCATTTATCCAGCTCCCGGGAAAAGTTCAAGGAATAGAGATCTTGCTCCCCACTCTAACCTTTCTAGCGCTACCATACTACACAACAATCAACCTATTGCACACCTTGAAAAGCGAGGCCAAAATGTTAAAGGTACCATGCTGCATGAACATGCAAAAGATATCCATGAGCTTTGGGGCATGGGCGGCTTTGCCATGTCCAAGATTATCCATGCTGACTCCCTTTACTTTTCTAGAGGCAGTGTAGATCTACTAATTAAACATCCTGGTACCAAATACTTTTTAGAGCTTACTCACCACGCATCCATCGACCAGGGAAAAAACATCTTAGATAACAGATTGATCAAAAGACCTCAGGCAGGAACTTCCGTTTCTTATATTCCACTTGATAATGACTCTATGCAAACTATCTGGAGTCACCTCTATACTGCCCGTTTTATCTCAAACAAAGGATACCTTGAAAGCTTTGGCCATGGATGCTACAACAAAAATGATCGACCAAAAATCAAAGGACATCCAGAAGATGGCACCTATGAATTTCTTGATGGCACTCCCTACAAAATAAAATGGCAAAATAGTCCTACAAGCCTTATCCCTTCCCTTGCTGTCCCTGAAAAACTGAGCCCCGATCACCCTTTTGCTAACTTTTCTGAAGAAAAATGCCAAACATTTTACAATACTGGAATAGAACAAAGCCTTTATGTCTCTAATAGTTCCCGCCATGGAATAAGACCTTGCAGATATGCCTACTACCAAGATGGTGATCTATATTTGATGGGAGCAAAAATCTTTGACAAAGAAAGCAGCACTCTTACTAGCTTTGTGGAAAAAGAAAAGGAGCAGGAAGAAAAAGATCCTTCCTACACACCATTCATTGATATGGGTGCTCCTATCCTTGCAGACGGCTCTATTGATAAAGAAAAAATAGAGAAATATGGCCTCCTTATTCCAAAGAAGCAATACTACATGCTAGGAGATAACCACGCACAAAGTGGTGATAGCCGCGAATTTGGATTTGTTCCAGAGGATAACATTCAAGGAACTACCTCCTTTTTATTCTGGGCACCAGGTGGACGTTTTGGAGCACCCCTTCAACTTGTATATCACTGGTACACCCCTTATAAAGCTTTTGCTTGGGGAATGCTCTTTATCGGAATTGGAATTTACTATGGCTTAGAAAGAAGAAAGCTAAATATTATCAAAAAACGAGCTAGTCTTCACCACCGTTCCCATCCCCTCCACCAGCAATAGCAACAGGAGTTCCTGGAGGAGTGAGCTCTATCCCAATACCTGTTGAAGGTATTGCATAAGCATCTGCATATGGTATTTTAGGTACAGATGCACCTCCTGAGGAATGTAACATATGTCTTGCATAACAACAAAGCAAAGCACAAATACAAACAGTGACAATGACCACTATTGCCGATAAGATGCCCACAAGTAATTGATAGTTTGGGCAACAAAAACTTACTCCTAAATTTCCAAAAATAACAGCAAATACTTCAAAACATGCAACTGCTATCATCACTACTCGTAAACAAGCAAGATTAAGGCAATGATGATTGAGATGTTGAGCCCTAGGAGGCTGTAAAGCGGGACCAAAAGCTTCTGCAAAAGTATTGTAATCTGCTCCTGATGGATCCAAGAACCCCTCCTTTACTGTAAGATAATAAGAGAGTTATATCACAACAAGATCTTTATGTTAAGTTATTTTTATAATTCACCTATTTTATTTTTTAATCTTTAGCTACCGCTTCATTCTCATAGGTTATTTTTGCAGAGATATAACGTCGAAACAAAATCCATAAAACCAATGCTGTAACTCCTAGCACAATAATAGATGCACCAACTGTCCAGCCTATAAAGTTTTTATTGGTAATAGCAATCACTGCGATGATGGTTCCGGCAAACACCGCCTCTACAATTAATATTACCGCGGAAATAACGCAGCAATATTCTTTTCCCATCCTTCGAATCCAACAATCTGCAGGCCCCTGTGTATCGATGAACCTGTGTTCGACTGCCCCAATCTCTTGTGCTCTTTCCATAAAACCTCGCTCTAAAAAAAGGAGCATAGCACAAAATAAAATTATTTCTATAAGGCTTTAAGCCTTAACAAGGCTTTTTACCAAATGAAGACCCACCAGCTCACCATTAAGGTCAACTTGCTCCCGATCCTCCCCTTCTACAAAGGTGATAGAATTAGCAAGCACTTCATGAGAAACAAATTCACCATGGAGCTCCAAAGCCTTTGCCAGCTTTTCTGTCTTGCCTATTTGAATCTCTATACGATCAGTAACTTCAAAGTCTTTTGCTTTACGCATGGTATTGACTTTATTGATCAACTCTCGTGCAATCCCTTCCAGCTCTAATTCAGGAGTAATAGTAGTATCAAGTACGGTGGTAATCCCTTTTTCATAAGAGGCTATCAACCCACCTCGAACTTCTCTATCAAGTTCTACATCTTCTTTCTCTATCTTATACTTGTCTTCCCCAAGAGGGATCCAGACATCGTCCCCTCGAAGGATTGCATCATACTGATCTTTTGAAAGCCTTTCAATAGAGGCCTTACAAGCATTCATATGCTTTCCTACTTTCTTTCCAAGAACGCGATAGTTTGGCTTTATCTTGTAGTGAACAAATTTAGACTCATCATGACCAAGAGTCACCTCTTTTACATTTAACTCTTCTGCTATCAAATGATGTTGTAAACGAAGAGCTTCAATCACATCTTTTTTCTCAGAGACAATATACACCCTTCCAAGTGGTTGTCTTACTTTGATGCGATGCTCTTTTCTCAAAGAGTGTCCTAAATTTACCACCAACTGAGTATACACCATCTCTTTTTCAATCAAGACATCGCGAACCTCTTCATCATATAGTGGAAAATCTGCTGTATGAACAGATTCTGCCATTGTATCAAGCTTTAACTCTTGATAAATAGTCTCGGTAATAAATGGGATAAATGGCGCTGCAAGCTTTACAAAAGTAAGTAAGACAGAGTAAAGCGTTTCAAAAGCCTCTCTTCTATCCCTCGTATTTTCTTCCGCCCAAAATCTTGTTCGTGAACGTCTGATATACCAGTTCGTTAATTCCTCAATAAATTCTGAAAGTGGCTCTACTGCCTTATCCAGCTGGTAATTATCCATCCCCTCTTTCACTTGCTCAGTAAGCTTTTGTACTTTTGATAAGATCCAACGATCAATATCTGCATGTGGTCGAGAGTATTCCTCAGAAGTTGGGATCCATTCATATATCGTTGCATAAGTAGACAAGAAGACATAACAATTCCACAAAGGAAGGATCAACTTTCTAAGCGTGGACTCCACCCCTTTTTCAGAAAAGTTATAATCATCACCACGCACAAGTGGACTATGAAGTAAGTACAGGCGTACCGCATCACTACCAAGCTTTTCCATCACCTGCGATGGCTCTGGATAGTTTTTTAAGCGTTTAGACATCTTTTGTCCATCTTCTGCAAGGACAATACCATTTACCACCACATTTTTAAATGCTGGCTTATCAAAAAGCGCTGTCGACAACACATTTAACGTATAAAACCATCCTCTGGTTTGATCTAAGCCTTCTGCGATAAAGTCTGCAGGGAAATCATTCATTGTCTTTTCTGCATTCTTAAAAGGATAATGATTTTGTGCATATGGCATCGATCCAGACTCAAACCAACAATCAAAGACCTCTTCAATTCGAGTAAAGACTTTCCCATCTTCTACAAAAGTCTTTTCATCAATGAAATGACGATGAAGATCTTTTACCTCTTCACCTATCTTCTCTTCCAACTCTTTCACAGAAGAAAGAACACGGATATCACCATCTTCACTTCTCCATATAGGAATAGGAGTTCCAAAGTAACGATTTCTAGAGATTGCCCAATCACGAGCATTTTCCAGCCACTTACCAAATCTTCCTTTTTTGATATGGCCAGGTACCCAGTGAATATGCTTGTTATTTTCAATCACCTTATCTTTGATCTTTTCTACTGCAACAAACCAAGTAGTAACAGCGCGATAAATCAAAGGTTTATCCGTTCTCCAACAAAATGGATAACGGTGACGAATAGTGGTATGAGCAAACACTTTCCCTTCATCTTTTAATCTTCGGATGATTCCTTTGTCAGCATCTTTTACAAAGAGCCCTTCAAAATCTTTTACTTCCTCTGTAAATCTACAATTCACATCAATTGGACATACCAGCTCAATATTTGCTTTCTTACAAGCGGCAAAGTCATCTTCTCCAAATGCTGGAGCCATATGCACAATTCCTGTACCATCAGAAAGGGTAACAAAGTCTCCAGAAAGGATCTTAAATGCATTTTTATGTTCAGCAAAGTAATTAAACAAAGGTTCGTAGCTTTTTCCAACTAGCTCCTTTCCTTTAAAACTTTTTATAATTACATACTCTTCCTCAGACTTATAGTAAGCAGATAATCTTGCTTTTGCTAAAATGTAACTCTCTTCCGAGACTCTATCTTGGATCTCTACATATTCCTCTTCTTCAGATAAAGCAAGCGCCAAGTTTGATGGCAATGTCCAAGGTGTAGTTGTCCACACCAGCAAATGAGTCTTGGTGCCTTGAAGTCGGAACTTCATCGTAACAGATGGATCATCTACTTCCCGGTAGTTAAGGTTCATCTCAAAATTTGATAAAGGTGTTCCAAGAGCTGGAGAGTACCCCATCACCTTGAAACCTTCATAGACAAGTCCCTTTTTCCAAAGTTCCCCAAAAACCCACCATACTGATTCCATATAGGTCAAATCCATCGTACGATATGTTGCTCCAAAGTCTACAAACCTTCCCATTCGATCCACGGTTTTTTTCCATTCGCCTGCGTAACGAAGCACAATGCTCCTACACTCTTCATTAAACTTTGCAATTCCAAACTCTTCTATTTCCAAAGCACTTTTAAATTTATGCTCTTTCTCAATCTCATTCTCAATAGGAAGGCCATGACAATCCCAACCAAAACGTCTAGGAACATAAAAACCTTGCATCGTCTTATACCTTGCAATCACATCCTTAATGGTTCCTGCTAAAATATGTCCATAATGAGGCAAGCCTGTTGCAAAAGGAGGTCCATCGTAAAAAACATAGTTTTCATGATCTTTTCGATTCTCTACGGATTTTTTAAAAATATCTTTTTCCTGCCAAAATTTCAGGATAGATCGCTCTATTTCTGGAAGGGGTCTTTTATCTTTTTTAAACATAAAGGGCCTTGTGTTTGAATAAGCATGCACTATACCATTTTTTTCCTATATTTTCCATGGTAATTTTTTTATTGAAAAAAAGGATCTCAGTAGAGAAGATACAAAAAAAAGAATGAGCCAAATATGTTCAAAAAAATTCTCCTACTCGTTATTCCCTTTTACCCCCTCTTTAGCTCCCTTTGTGAACCAGTTGAGGAAGGAATCTTATGCCCATCGGCCATGGAAACTCCCTATAATCTAAGAGTTTCTATCGGCCTTTTAATGCAGCAGATCCATATTCCAAATACCGATGTATGTAAAAAAGTAATCATTACCACAAGAGATGACCTGCAGAATGTAAATGCACCACTTTCTGCTATTTACGATAATAACTTCCAATACACCAACTTCCATCTGGACCCAGGTCTAAAGGCAACTATTGGGTACCTCTCCAACCATGATGACTTTGAATGCATTGCAAACTTTGAATGGCTACACTCAAGAGGGGTGTTGGAAGAAGAGATCTTTGCAAATATGTTTGTCCCTTCCTATATTGGAGAGATTTTCTACCGCCCTGGCCTTTCAACCTTTCCTATAGGATTTCAAAAAGTAGACTCTTTTTTAGATATTCGCTATTTCCTTCTTGATCTTGTGGTAAACAAAGGCTCTTATTTTTCTACCCAATACAGTTTTGAACCGTATGCAGGAATAAAAGCATCTTGGATAGAATACAATAGCTCGCAAAATTTTTCTAAAGACCTCTATGATACCACATACTCCCTTCCAAGCGGTACTTCCTGGCAACGAAATGCTCTTATTCATTTTTGGGGCGTAGGACCCTCTGTCGGCGCTAATGCCAATTACTACCTCTTTGCTGGGTGGTCCATCTCATCTACTTTGGATTTAGCCCTCTTATTTGGGGAAAGAAGCTTTCGCACTTCTAACCTATATTTAAATAGCACCACCAGTGACACGCAAAATATTTTTGTAGGTAGAGCAACCAATAGTGCTTTTTCTCCCACGATCCGCTCCTTACTCGGTCTGCAATATGTGGAACCTATCTTAAACGACACACAATTTTTAACTTTTAAAATTTGCTTTGATGGAAGGGTCTACTTCAATCAATACCCAACCATCGTCAATGCCTATGATTCAGCCTTTGTTGCTGATGATATTGTCTACCCAAGCTATCGACCAAGTATAGTGGCAAATAATCCTTTCGCTATGTTAGGATTAGTTGCAGAAGTACTTTGGAGTTTTTAGAAGATGGACACAGTAATGAAACGTTGTTTTGGTGATGGAAAAGATTTTTATGAAAAATACCACGATGAAGAGTGGGGAAAGCCTGTCTACGATGATCAAAAGCTTTTTGAAATGCTTTGCCTAGAAGGAGCTCAAGCTGGACTCTCTTGGGAAACAGTTTTGAAAAAAAGAGAAGGCTATCTTGCCGCTTTCCATGAATTTGACCCGAAAAAAGCTTCTATGATGAGCGATGAGGAATTAGAAGTCCTTAGAACGAACCCAGCTATAATACGCAATCGACTAAAAATCTTTGGTGTACGTAAAAATGCTATCGCTTTTCTTGCTATTCAAAAAGAATTTGGATCTTTTAGCAACTACATTTGGGCCTATGTGGAAAATACGCCGATCATTAACCACTTTGAAACTTTTGAAGAGGTTCCTGTTTCTACTGATATTAGCGATCTAATCTCAAAAGATTTAAAGAAAAGAGGGATGACATTTGTGGGATCCACGATCATCTACGCCTTTATGCAAGCAATTGGCATGGTAAATGATCATCTTCTATCATGCCCTTGCAGATAAACTTTCTATCTACTATCATCTCGTCCAAACAAGGAGCCTTACTATGTTATTCTCATTACTAGCATCTATTGGATTTTTACTATCTCATCCTAATCCATCTAACCACGCAAAAGAATTTGTACAAGCATATGAAGAACAAGGCGAAGAGTGCTTTGTCTATACAGACAATGAGAGTGTAGCGAAAAAATTCCCTGGAAAAGCACAAATTATCTCCATAGCAAACGATGATGACCTCCAAAAAGCAGCAGAGTTTCTTAGCACACATGATCAAGTAATTGCAGATATCTCTATTCCGCAATGGCAACAAGTATTTTGTAAGGTGGGAGCTTCTACCAAAAAAATAGTCTATTACGATAATCCCGAAAAATTTGTTTCCACTACCTATTCCACTCTTGCGGAAAAGATGGTAGCAGTTTCAGATGTTATCTTATTTTCTAATCACCATCATGCTCGCGTTGGGATCTTAGGTGGCACGAAAAAACCCGTAGATCTAACACAAATAGAATGCGTAGGCCTTGGCTTTTATTCTCAAAGTATCGCTGATCAAATGCTCGATTTTTCTAAAGAGGAAAAAGACGCTTTTCGAAAGCAATTATTCACTTCTCACTCTATTGAAGATAGAGGACAAAAAATTTTAGTGATTGCTGGTGGAGCAAATGAAGAGTACTACAAAGCATTTTTCCGCTTCATGCTAATAGCACGAAATATCTTATGGGATCATCATAATCTATTTGATAACACTGTTTTTGTGCTCCAACAGCACCCGCGCGCAATGCAGCAAGGAGATAAGGATGGTAATTGCATCAAAACAGCAGAAATGATCAACCAATATAACCCATCTCACAATGTACACTTTGTCGTATCTAACCTAAAAACACCTCAAGCACTCGCCCTTGCTAATACCGTTGTCTACTACCAAACAAGCATGGCACCACAATTTATTCTTGGTGGCGTCAAAAAAGTAATACAAATGGTGGATAGCGTACCAAATAAAGATATGCTTGTCTCTGCAGGAATTCCTACCGTTTGCAATGAAGTGGAATTACGAGGAGCTATAAGAGGATCTACCTCTTCTGTAAACAAAAAAACGATTGTAGACAAACTTGGAATAGATCCTAATTGGAAAGCAAACCTTCCCAAATAAGGTATTGCTCTGTCATTTGCGTTTCTAAAAGAGCTATTTCAGAGCAGATTTTTTCTAAAGCTTTTGGATCTTCTCCATTTACTGCTAATTGCTCATTTAATTGTTGTAACTGCCCTTCTAATTTGGCAATTTTACGCTCCACCTTCTCTGCTTCTTTTTTCTTTGCATAAGAAATAGAAGGGCCTGCCTTTTTCCCCTTTTCTACCTTAGGTTCATCTTCTTTTTGATGGGACTTCCATTGATAATAATCAGCATATATCTTCCCCTCATCCACAGCAAGTACTTCACTACACACTCGATCCATCATACAACGATCATGAGTAATTAATACTATCGCCCCCGGGAAATCCAGTAGCGACTCTTCTAGTGTTTCTAATGTTGGGATATCTAAATCGTTGGTAGGCTCATC
>JAHZKV010000048.1 GCA_022600215.1 bacterium | reverse complement strand
CCTATGTTGGGAATAAGGATCCGCATGATATGAGATCAATACTGCTAGTGATGGCTGCTGCTATTACTCTTCTTGCAATCCCACTGATTGTAATAAAGGTACACTCTTTTATTAAAGAGGGGTTAGAGTATTTTCATCTAAAAAGAGCGGTTCGACAGCTAGAGAACTGTACAGATAGAGAGAGTTTAGAGAGTAAGTTTGAAGCAATTAAGCGCTATCCTTCTTACCTTGGAACTGGACAATTTTTTAATTTAAGTGGCCATGATATAAAGGCACTGTATAACAAATATATAGAATTATTGGATGCTATGTAGAATTGACCAAATTCCAATTCTAGTTTGTAGCTAAATATAGTAAAGATATAGAGACCTTTCTTAAGATAACTTTATAATTTTCAATGCATTAGAGAATGACTAGACAATTTTTTAATGATCCACATACTCCATAGTAGATAGAAAAATGGAGTATTTTTTGTGGACCCTTCCTTTAATAGAGATGGCAGAGAGGTTCCTAGGCCTATTGAGCCCGCCCATCCAGAGGAGGCTCCTCCCGAAGAGGGTTCTGATGGAGCGAGAAGGGCTAATAATGTCAGGGGTAGGCAGGCTCAAGTAGAGCGGCCTAGGGCTGGAAATTCCCTTCCTGCACGTATCCAAAGAGCTTCTTCTTGGGCTATTTTTCGAGCAGGGGCGTTAGCTCGTGGAGCACCTGGGGGTGGGTTGGCAGCTCACAATCTGGCTAATGTAGGAATGCTTTTAGGTAAATTTTTTGGAGCAGCAGGCGCCACGCGGCAAGGCGTAATGCAAAGATCTCAAGCAGCTTTAGATCATCCATCCCCAGAGTTTTCTTCTATGCTTGAGGTAGCAGGAGAATTGGGAGAAGAGCTTGCTTCTTTTTCTCAGCAACAAAAGCAGCTGGAAAAGTATGGCGTGTTGGATAAAAAAGAGGCAGAGGTACCAAAAGATGCAATGAGAAAGGCAGTAGGGGAAACTGCTAAAAATCTCTCTACTTTAATGGCTAAGATTTTTGCTAAATACCCAGATATAGAAAAGGCAACCTTGTTAGAACTTCAAGAGATGCATCAGGAAATGCAGGAATTAGAGCAAACTCTTGCTGGAATGAAAAAAGAGTTATCCAGCACAAAAGAGGGTAAAGCTTTGCTTAGAGGGGCTCAAGATCATCGAGAAAAAATAGCAAAAAAGTTGAGTCAGTTTACGTCTATAAAACAAGGCGATGTGCAGGGCTCTTCTCAAGGAAAAGTGCTCCGCCATATTGGAAAAGAGATAGTTGCATTTGCTAAACAAGAAGGGGTAGATCTACCCCGCCTTTCAAAAATGATGGAAGCCGCTCTCGAAGAATTAGAATCAGAAGGTATGGCGGCAGGGGCCTCTTTACAGGGAGATCGTAGCGAGGTAACCCTTATTTTCAAAGGGATGATCTTGGCCTTTCAAAAGATGATGATGGGCCCTCTTCCTGATTATAAGCAGCTTTCCCTCTCCTTGCAGAAGTTGGAAGGGGATATGGGGAAGCTAGTAGCTGCTCTTGGAGGTGCAGCAGGGAAAGAGGTAAAAGTCTTGGCGGGTATGCAGAAAAACTTTGCAGTGCAAATGGCGCTAAGAGGGGGAGAAAGAAATGAGGCAAATATACAAAATGCAATTGCAAAACGCGGAGTAGAAGGGCTTTGGATTTTAAAAAATAGAAATCCACTATCAATGTTAGATGTATCAGAAGCAATGATTGAAATTCACGCTCAATTCGATATGTGTATGGAGGAGAGTGATCGCTTAAGTAGTGCAGGATATAATCCAGAAGATATTTTGATGATCTTGCCTAAAGAGTGTCGCCCGGAGCAGATGATGCTCGCCTTGGAGGAGCTTGCTAAAGCACTTAAGCATTCTATTGAGAGGATGACAAGTGAACTAGAGAATCTTCATGTCGAGGAGGCTACCCAAGCTGTCTCAGAGCTTTATTTTGCCAAAACGTTGAGTACAAGCCTATCAGCTCATTTTCCTGTGTGGCAGGGGAAGTTCACTGAGCTTGTGGATGGTCCTATTCAAAAAATAGAGCAATATATAGAAGGACAGGGTTGATAGGCTCTGGAATAGATAAGCTATTGAGGGACTCTTATTGGTAAATCTTTGGTATTAAGAGGTTTAGCAGCCTCTCTCCACGGATTGTTGCATTTTATTGGATTGTTATATAAACTGTAATAGTAATAATTTGTAATTATGGAGTAATTATGACCGCAGTGTCTGGTGGCAGCCCTGTTAATAATGCAAAAGCAGGTCCCGAAGCCAAAGTGAATAACTCTATGTTTAGCATTGTTGCGGAGAAGGTGATCAGCTGTGTTTCCGCAATATTTAAATTTTTGTGTTCGTTCTTCATAAAAAGAAAGCGTACCTATATGGATATACCAGCAATAAGAAAAATTGTAGAAGATAATGAGCTATCGATTGAGGGGAAGGCAAAGAAGCTTGATGATGCTGTTATTAAATTAGCGGCACCATATGTACTTGATGTTAGTTCTCCAACACCACCTTCAGTTACTAGAGAAATATTACTCTATTACCAAGCAATCAATGCACTGAGAGCTTAATCTAAGTAGCGATGTTCTAAATAGCTAATATAGTCATCGGGAGGGAATGCCTTCCCGGTGGCTTTTTTTTTTATAAATTCATGTATTAGAAGAGAGAAAGGCATGGTTTTTACCTAACCTGTTGGTTATTAGGGCGTAAGGTCTTTTTGGTAATATTTGCCTGATTTAGGCAAAGGCTCTTTGTAACTAACTGAAAATAAACATGTTGTGATTATTTAAAATATTTAT
>JAHZKV010000047.1 GCA_022600215.1 bacterium | reverse complement strand
TTTCAGAGGCTTACAAAAACAACGCACCAGCCTTTCGATCAACTAAGAGCCAGTATCGCTTCGGAGGGCACCAAATTCCCTATCATTGTCTCATGGTGGAAGCTTACAATCTCTACCTCGCCAAGTTCGCCTATCAAGGACTCTGGGCCATCGCAAATCACCTTTCTCCAACAACGTGTACGACCTTTGAGCTGACCTCTGCTATTTCTTCCTTCAAACAGCACTTCCAGTTTATTTCCAATAAGTCCTGTCATTTGCTCTGCTGCTTGTCTTTTATGAAGGTCTGCTAAACGATTTAGTCTTTGCTTTTTTACTTCTTCTGAAATGTCATCTTTAAAGCGCATCGCAGGAGTCCCCTTCCTTGGGCTATAAGTATATAAAAAAGCGGTGCTATAATTCACCTTTTCCATATTCGAATAGGTCTGCTCAAATTCCTCATCACTCTCTGTTGGAAATCCTACAATCATATCAGTTCCAAGAGCTACTCCTGGAACAATCTCTTTAAGCATCGCCACTTTTTCAAAGTACTCCTCCAGTGTATAAATGCGGTGCATCTTACGCAAAATACGATTACTACCTGCTTGCATTGGAAAGTGCACAAACTCGCATAAAGAGCGCAAATCACGCACTGCTTCCATCAAGTTTTTGGTTATATCTACTGGATGAGAAGTTAAAAAGCGTACACGCTCAATTCCTGTAGTATCAATTTTTTCTAGCAAATCATGGAACAACACGCCCCACTCTTTTTGATCTTTTCCGTAGCTATTTACATTTTGCCCTAAAAGGGTCACCTCTTTATACCCCTGATCTACCAGCCCCTTCACCTCATCTACAATTGCTTGATAGGGACGAGAAACCTCGCGCCCTCTTGTATAAGGAACTACGCAATAGGTACAATATTTATCACAGCCACGAATAATAGAGACATGGGCAGATATATTTGATTCTCGCTTTGCAGAAAGATAATCTAAATCCTCTTCAAATTTTTTATCGGTAATGGCTGTTTGCTTTCCTGTATGGATTACTTCATCAAGTACGGCACCTAAATTAGAAATATTATTGGTACCTAAAATAAAATCTAAATGTGGTAATTTTTTGAATAAACTCTCTTTTTTCGCCATGGCCATACAACCAGTAACACCAATAATTTTATCCCGAGTCTTAGATCTTCCCAAAATCCCTAATTTTCCCATCACTTTTCTCTCTGCAAGGTCACGAATGGAGCAAGTATTATAGATTAATATATCCCCCTCTTCTTCTGTATAAACCCTTGACAAACCACGCCTTACCAGTTCTCCAATCATAATCTCTGAGTCCAATTCATTCATCTGGCAGCCATAGGTTCTGACAAAAAAAGTTTTAGGATCTTTTCTTTCTTTCATAAAATAATTCCTTGATAATCTGACAAAAAATTATAAAGAAAGAGGCTAGATAATTCAATAGAAAATCTATTTGCAAGAAAGAAGAAGATAGAGTATACTACTTCTTACCAAATGATTTTTAGAGGAATATATGACAAACCATAACCAAAAAACGAAGTTCTTTACAAAAGAAAAAGATAACGTTGCTCACTACTTGTTTGACGCAGAGGGGAAAACACTAGGAAGACTTGCTTCAGAGATTGCTAAAATCCTTTGTGGAAAGCACAAAGCTACCTACACTCCTAACCAGGACAAGGGAGATAGCGTAATTGTAATTAACGCGAAAAAAGTAAAGCTCACAGGTAACAAACCTGCACAAAAAGAATATATTCACCACACTGGATGGCTTGGCGGATTGAAAAGAATTCCATTTGCAAGAATGCTTGAGCGTCACCCAGAAAGAATTTTAGAAAAAGCAGTATATGGCATGATGCCAAAAAATAAACTTGGTAGAGCCATGAGAAAGAAGCTTCACGTGTTTGCGGAAAATGCTCATAACATGGATGCACAACAGCCAGTAAAAGTGGATATTTAAAGGAGACAAACGATGAAGAAAAAGCAAATCAATACATCTAATGCTGCAGGACGAAGAAAAACCGCTGTTGCTAGAGCTTACCTAAGAGAAGGCGCAGGTAACATCAAAGTAAACGGAAAATCTCTAGAAGACTTTTTCACTATTCCCCTTCAGCAAGAAGCAGTTAAATCTCCACTAAAACTTTGTGAAGTAGAGAATAGAGATATCGTAATCAATGTAAAAGGTGGCGGTCCTCAAGGACAAACAATGGCTATTCGTCACGCTATCTCCAGAGCACTTGTTTCCGAAGATGAAGAAAGAAGAGCAGCGCTAAAAGAAGCTGGTTACCTAACTAGAGACCCAAGAAGAAAAGAGCGTAAAAAACCTGGTAAGCCTGGTGCTCGTAAATCCTTCCAGTTCTCTAAACGTTAATCTGGATTTTTTACCAAAAATCACAAAGACCTCCCCTTTCGGAGGTCTTTTTTTTTGGTTTGTATTAAAATTAGTTTTTGCTAATATTTAGAAAAAATTAAGAGGTTTCTATGGAAGCATTGTTCCAAGCGAAAAGATTATTTCAACCCACAACACCCGCAGAAAGAATAGTCGTATTTCTTGCAAGCGATCCAAATCGCTTAGATGTGCGCAACTATTTTTGGAGACCGCACACTCGAGCAGATGAAGCTCTTGTAAAAGCGGAGATCGACTATCTGCAAGCTGGAACTCCTTCTTGTGCACTGAGAATAGTGAGGGCCGCTGCAAGGACATTAGTACATACTCCCACAGGCACCCGCTGCACGATCACCTCATCTTCTTCTCGAGTTCGTTGCTCTTTTCCAGTAGCGCCTACAACTCTAATAGAGGCGACCATCCATCAGCTGCTCTCAGAAGGAAAAACGCAGCAAGCTGCAGCTCTTTTTTTAGCTCAATCAGAAGCTGATCAAAATAGCATTTATGGAAAAATGCTGAATGCAAAAGATCCAGATGATCTCTTTCTTCTTGCAAAGTCCTTGCCATACGAAAAGAGAGAATTTCTTCTAGTTCAAGCTCTTTTTCTATATACTCATGCAAAGAATCTGCAAGGTATACAATTAACAACTCTAAACATGAGCAATACAAAAGAAAATCGAGATCATGTAATAAAAGCCTTTCAAATACTTATAGAAACACGCGTTCCTCTTGAAGATATGTGCGCAGTATTTGGCGTTGACGAGGGCATGCACGCAGAGTTTGGTGGTGACAATGTTTTACCTCTCTTTCGAGATAGTGTAGATTCCTATCTCATTAAAAAACACTTAGGAGAGAGAAATTTCGAAGCGGCAATAGCGCTTTTGGTAAAGCTTCGCACAGTTAGAAGAAGAAATTATGATGCACTAAACGTGATACGTGCGCTTACAAATCAAGTGCAACTAGAAGAGCACCCTGAACTACTAAAGGAAGATGAATTTGATCGAGCAATAAGCATCCTAAAAATAGGAGCACTTGGAAGATGTTGGACTGGAATAAGAGTTCCTTTTGCAATACAAATTGATCACGCAGAATGCTTACTCCAGTATGTGACTGATGTAGAAACAAAAGAAAAAGTCTTGGCTTTAATCAAGTCCGCAAAAGCGTACTCTTCTTCTTAGGCTCTTTTGGCTTGCTTGAAGACTAAAAGGCCAAGCCCAACAGCGGAGATTCCTGCTGCGAAGTAGAAAAGAATAGAAATCGTATAAATACTCACTAAGAAAGCAATGGTGGATACCATCACAAAAGCAATGGATTGTGCCGATTGAGAAAGTCCCATGATCTTTCCCTGTACCTCTTTAGGCGCTGCAATAGAAATTAAGTTGAGAGAAGCACTCATTGCAAATACAGCAAAAAAGGCAGCAATACAAAATAAAATGGAGAAGAGAGCAAATGCAGAAATAAACTGCATCACCAGCAAGCAAAGGGTCATCACCATAAAGCCAATAGTTCCCACGGTGAGTGTAGAATAGCGAGGGAATAAAAAGTGTTTAGCAAAAAAGGCACCGAGTGTCCAGGTGATCCCCATGATCATAAACCAGGTGGTAAATTCATATACGTCTGCGCCAAATACTTCCATCGAAAAGGATGGGTACCATTGTACTGCGATCACCCACCCAAGTGACCATGCAAAATAGATAGCAAAGAAGATGCGCGTAGGCTTAAGCATCAATGTTTCTTTAATATTGATAATCCCTTGGCCAAATCGAAATTTCGTTTCAGGATGAGGAGGAGTGGTATCGCGGAACATAAATAAAAGAGCAACAACAGTAAGCAAAGATAAGCCTGCAGAGAAAAGAAAAGCAAATACAGGGCCAAAGTGCCCCATCACTCTTGGGTTACCAATATATCCCCCAAGAATCATCGCACATACCCACGAAACACCAAAAAGAGCCGTTACCATAGAAAAGTTCTTTCCACGAACCTTTTCATCTTCACTTAAATCGGCAATAGAGGCCATGCATCCACTGAGAATATCAATATGGCCACTTTGATATA
>JAHZKV010000046.1 GCA_022600215.1 bacterium | reverse complement strand
GCAACAAGGCGTTTAAGCTCTGGATCAATAGAAAGGGCTGCATCAATCGTAGTACCAATCTCATCAGGGATCAATTTTGCAATACGATTTACTTTTGACAACGGCATATTCAACGTTCGTCCCACGTCTTTGATTGCCATCTTCGCTTTCATTGTTCCAAACGTGATAATTTGCGCAACTTTATCCACGCCATACTTTTCAATGGTATAGCGGATCACCTCCGAGCGTCGCTCCATACAAATATCAACGTCAATATCAGGATATGAGACTCTTTCCGGGTTAATAAATCGCTCAAAGAACAAGCTAAAGCCTAGCGGTTCAATATCGGTGATACCAATCAAATACAGGATAATAGATCCAGCACCAGATCCCCTTCCAGGACCAACGGGAATTTTATTTTGCTTTGCCCAGTGTATAAAGTCATACACAATAAGCAAGTAATCCCCCATCCCCTTCGAAATAATAATTTCTAACTCATAGTCCAATCTTTTACGAATCACCTCAAAAGGATCTTCATTTGGATGTTTCTCCTTAACGCGAGCGAGTTCTTCTTTCCCATAACGAGTTTCAATCCCATCATCACATAGTTTTCGTAAATAGGCGTTAGCCTCCTTCAATCGCTCATTTGCAGAAAGCTCTTTTCCCTCTAAATGAGGGGGGGTGTAGACAGGGTAAAAACGCTTACTAAAATCAAACTCCACAAAACATTGATCAGCAATTTTTGCAGTATTAGAAAGAGCCTCTTCCATCGCTCCATATTGGCTCTGTATTTCTTCAGGCGACATAAAATACAAGTTATAACTAGAAGCTACCTTTCTTTTTGGGTTTTTATAGACATTTGCCTCTCCCCCAAAGCCTGCTTGCTCTACAATTTGTACCGATTCCCCAGAGGCGATATTCATCATCACTTCATGAGCAAAATAATCTTCTTTTTCTGCATAACGAATATCTGGCGCTACCACAAGAGGAATGTTTCTTTCCTTGCTCACTTTTTGAAATGCTTCTAACGTTGCATCTTGCGCCGCATACCCACTATCCATCTTTTGTACAAGCCACGCCTCAGAAGCAATACCGCAATCACTTAGCTCCCCATGAGACATTCGATTAAGCGCCACCTGAAGATAAAAATCTTCCCCAAAAACGTCTTGGTAAAAAATGAGCTCGCTCTCAAACTCCTCTTTATTATCCCCTCTTGCAAGAATTCCAAGAGGTCCATAAAAAGGTCCTGACAAACAAATAAGGCCTTCGCTATATTTTTTAAGAATTTCTTTGTCAATACGAGGGGTATAATAAAACCCTTCCAAGTGAGCTATAGAAGAAATTTTACATAAATTTTCATACCCTTTTTGATTTTTAGCGAGCAAGACAATAGGCGCTCCCGCAGGCTTACCTGGAATCCGTTTTTTATCCGTGCGAGAAGCTGGCGCCATCATCACTTCAAGCCCTATAATTGGCTTAATCCCTGCTGCGGTGCAAGTGGTAAAAAACTCCACACAACCAAACAAATTACAAAAATCGGTAATAGCAAGAGAAGTATATCCTAAGCTTTTTGCTTTTTCTACCAGCGCTTTTATCGATTGCGTTCCATCTAAAATAGAGTACTGAGAGTGTACGTACAAAGGGACAAACGTCATGCATTTTCCTTGTTTTTTATCGGTTTTTTCGACTACCTATTCTGCAGAAATAACTTTTTTGCGCTTTGGCACCCAAGTCAAAGAGAGTAGCGCAAAAGCTAGTAAAACACAAACAGCAAGAACAACGAAGAAGGTGTTCCAGCCATAATCTTCTGCTATCTTTCCAAATGGATACCCCGCCGAAGCTGCTCCTATATAGGCAAACCAACCCACAAAACCTGTTGCAGCACCTGCAGCCTTTTTATGAGAGAGCTCTGCAGCAGCCATTCCTATCAACATATATGGGCCAAAAACAAAGAATCCAACACTAAACATCATCATGTGCGCAAAGAAAACCGCAGAAACTGGAATGTACCACAAACCTAGAGAAGAGATAAACACCCCGAGGGTGAAAATTACATTTGCTGGCCCTCTTCTACCTTCAAACAACTTGTCGGAAAGTAATCCTGCTGCAAGAGTACCAAGAAAACCACCTACCTCAAATAATGTAACACAAGTAACAGCCGCAGCCATTTTAAACCCTTTCATTTCTACCAAATAAATATGGATCCAATCATTGGCTACTGTCCGTACAACACTGATAAAAAAGTACGCAAAACCCAAGATCCAGATATACTTATTTCGTAAAACCACATCCAATAAAAGTTGCTTTTTGCTCAACTTATCCGCAGCTTGCTCCTCTTCGGTAGCTACTGCGCCCTTATACTCCTCAATACTTGGCAATCCAAGCGAAGATGGAGTATCACGCAATCGATTGATCAGAAAAAATCCTACTATAATACAGATAACACCTGGAGCATACATAGCCGATCGCCATCCATAGATACTAATGGAAAACGCCATCAATGATGGGATGATTGCTCCCCCTACATTGTGTGAGGTGCTCCATAAACTCCACCACCTACCACGCTCCCCTTTTTCATACCAATGGGTAAGTAGTCGCGCACAAGGAGGCCATCCCCAACCTTGAAACCAACCATTAAGTCCCCAAAAAATGGCGAAAAACAAAATGGAAGAAGACAAACCAAAAAAGATGTTACAAAATCCAGTAACAATAAGACCTGCAGCCATAAAATAACGGGGGTTAGAGCGATCACTCATGATCCCACTAAAAAACTTTGAAATCCCGTAGGTAATATACAAAATACTCCCTAAAATCCCCAAATCAGCTTTAGTAAAGCCAAGCTCCATACTCAATGGTAGCATTGCAAAAGTGAAACTTTTTCTCGTAAAGTAAAAAAAGACATAGCCAATGTACATGGAGTAAAAAGTACGCATTCTCCAATAGCTATATTCACTATCTATTTTCGAGGGGTCTGTAATCTTTTCTGCAGCGGGAGCATTACCGAATTTACTGAGTAAATTTTGAAACCACATAGTCCTTCTCTGTATAATAAATACACTCCACCATATCCAGAGTCCTTCAAAATGTCAACTTATTTTGACATCTTATTTAGGAAAGAATATAAGAGATTGTATGAGCGATATACACAAAAACAATCCTATTCAAAAATTCAATCGTAATGATCCTCGCTATATAAAAACCAGCGAAGCAGAGGCAACCCGCTCAAAGAAAGGGACACAAGAGACACACTTTTTGCATCACGAAAAGCCCGTCAAAAAAAGTTTACTTCTTTTTACAAAAGTAATGCAAAATCTAGAAAGAAAATTTTCCTCTCCTGAAAAAGAAGACACCTCGCATTTGAGCGCCGATGAGGCAGAATTCTACTCCATTTTAGGGGAATTTTTAGAAATGCTAGAAACCCTTGCCTCAGAAGATGTCTCCAAAAACATCCCCTTCATCAATAATTTATCTACCATTTGGGAAGGGATCATACACATCTATCAAAGAAGGCTTCGCTTAAAAGAACCTCCGCCATACCTCCATCTACTGAAAGATACCGTAAAAGAAATAGAAGGGTATGGAGCAGATGGTGGGCAAAGCTTTGGGTTTTATCTGAAAGAACATGAAAATACCGATTGGTTTCCTATTCCCTATTTAAAAATGTTACGTCATCT
>JAHZKV010000045.1 GCA_022600215.1 bacterium | reverse complement strand
CAGAGCAAGTAGTGTTGGAGCTGGATATTAACAGTGGTAATTGTTCCTTGGTATCTAGAACAAAAAATGAATTGGTAGATGAATTTTCTCCCCTTCGAGGAGGTACGCCCCCTTTATTTGATGAAGAACTTCAGGAATATGTAACATTATATCATATATGTTATCCAGGAAGGGCAAGCTATACTTCTTTGCCAAAAAGGGTTTATATTAGTGGAGCATGTACTTTTACAGCCGCGCCCCCATTTACCTTAACGGGTAGATCAACAGGCCCCTTTTATCAAGAGGAGCTCTATGGAAGCAATCGAACAAAAGTGATTTTCCCTACTGCCTTGGTAAGAAAAGGGGATTCCTATATAGTGTTTTATGGGGAAGATGATAGCAAGATTAAGGTAGCGAAAATTCCTCGAGAAAAGATGTTTAACAGGATGAGGCGAAGCAATGAGCGTGATAGAAAAATTAGTAGTAGAGAGAATTGAAAAAGAGGTAATAGAGGCCTTCTCTTTTTGTGATTTGCCGTTAACCACTGGGGAGATTGATCCTAGTAAAGAGGAAAAGTTTGGGGATTATCAGTGCAATCTAGCGATGAAGCTCTCTAAGGAGCTGAAAAAAGCACCAAGAGAGATTGCTTTGATGGCTGCTGATGCTCTATCAAAGAGCGAGTTGCTGGAAAAAGTAGAGGTAGCAGGCCCTGGTTTCTTGAATTTATATTTGAAAAAAGATGTGGTGGAAGAGTGGCTTGTTGGGGCTTTTGAATCAGAGGATTTGCTTGTTCCTAAAGTTTCCCCAGAAAAGGTGATTGTAGAATTTTCTTCCCCAAACATTGCTAAATCCATGCATGTTGGGCACCTTCGCTCTACTATCATTGGAGATGCTATTGCAAGGCTTATGGAGTTTTTAGGCTACGATGTGTTGCGCTTGAATCATGTGGGCGATTTTGGTACGCAGTTTGGAATGCTTATCTCCTATCTAAAGAAATATCATCCAGAAGCGCTTAAAGATGGTAATGACTGCGATCTTGAGACACTAGTTGGTTGGTATAAAGCTGCGAAAAAGAAGTTTGATGAAGACGATGAGTTTAAAACGATTTCTCGTGAAGAGGTGGTTGCTTTACAAAGTGGGGAGGAGAAGTCAGTAGAGGCTTGGAAAGCTCTTTGTTCTATCTCTCGTAAAGGTTTTCATGAAATTTATGATCTACTTGATGTGCATATAGAGGAGCGGGGGGAATCTTTTTACAACCCTATTTTACAAAAGGTAGTGGATGATTTTAAAGAAAAGGGACTTTCTAAAGAAGATGGAGGTGCGCAATGTGTTTTCATGGAAGGATTCCAAAATAAAGATGGGGATATCTTGCCTCTAATCATCCAAAAAAGCGATGGGGGGTTTAACTATGCAACTACCGATTTAGCAGCCTTCCACTATCGTGTGGAGGAAGATAAAGCCAAACGAATTGTGGTGGTTACCGATCTTGGACAAAAGATGCATTTCTCTATGGTTTATGCTGCTGCAAAACTGGTGGGATATATGGATGATACCAAGACACGATTTGATCATGTACCATTTGGCTTGGTGCTTTCTCCTGATGGGAAGAAGTATAAAACGCGTTCAGGGGAGACAGAAAAATTATCAGACCTTTTAGAAGAAGCGGTAGATAGGGCTAAAAGCTTGCTCGATGCCCGAGGAATCGAAGATAATGAAGATATTGCAAAGGTTCTTGGGATCTCTGCAGTAAAATATGCCGACCTCTCCTCTAATCGTATTAAAGACTACACATTCAGCTATGATCGCATGCTACGCTTCGAAGGCAATACTGCAGCTTTTATCTTGTATGCCTTTGTACGAATACAAAGTATCAAACGAAAAGCTGGAGTAGATTTGGAGAGCGTTACCGAAAACATTATTTTGGAGCACCCCTCAGAAAGGGCCCTTGCCTTGCACTTGATGCGTTTTGGTGAAATATTACACAAGATGAAAGAAGATCTTTTGCCAAATCACTTAACAGAATATCTCTATCATCTTGCGGAAAAGTTCAATCTCTTCTTTCGAGATTGCCCGGTGATCGATAGCCCAAATATGCACTCTCGTTTAAAGCTTGCAGATCTTGCCGGCCGCCACCTAGAAAAGGGATTATCTATTCTAGGTATTGGCACGATTGATCGCATGTAGAGAATTATTCAAGATCTAAAGATCCAGTCACCAGGTTTTGCGAGGAGGAAACAGCTCTTACGGAAGTTGCAAAAACATTTCTCTCTAGAAGCTCTTCATATCCAGGTGTATTGCCTATACAAGATGGTTCTTCTCCATCAATAGCGCTCATGCAGTCTTTGAATATGTATCCTATTTTTTCTGCTTGAAGGATAGCAACCTCTTCAGCAGGCCCTGGTAAATCCTTTTCCAATAGTTGATCTGCTAGTTCCCTTGTGCATTGGTGAGGGGTAATAGGAGCCAGTTGTGATAGATCTTCTACAGAATCAGTTAAGTCTAAAAAATCTTGGTGCTTTGTGTGTTCTCCATATTTTTCGTGAGTATAAGGAACTTGTTGTATAAATGCGTCTGCAAGATATTTTTTTTGTTCCTGTTTAGAGATGCGAAGGATGCCCATTTGGTAAAGAGCTGTTCGGATTAACGTAGAAATAGCGATATTGGCGTTTGCTAGACCTTGAGAATTTCTTATCTCTGGATACTTAAAGGCTTGAATAGTGGTAATAACTACAACGCCAGCTGCAAATACTGCATTTTTCTTTTGCGCGAACCAGTGACAGCCTTTTTTGTATGCGATAGCAACGGCAACTAGTGCGTTTGCAGCAATAAGAGTAATAAACATTTCATTTGACTGCTCTCTTCTTCCAAGGACTGCAACGTTTGCAATAGCTAACGCAACACCACCCATAATATTAAATTTTTGATTATTAATACTTTCCATAAAAACTCCATTTTTTTGTTTTTTATGATATAATTATAAAAGGTAGTAGTTAAAAAGTAAGAAAAAAGAATTTTTATTATGTTTTCTTTTGGAAGACAGAGTAGGTGACTACCGGCTCCGATACGCCTTTGAAGTGTTCTGGTGGGTTTTCTTCGTAGGTTATATGCTCTTTGGAAGGCTCAAGGGTCTCTTTCGTAATTAATATTTGAGCCCCTTTGGCTGCATCGCAAAGGCGGGCAGCAACATTGACAAAGTGACCAAGGACGGTATAGGAGAGGTGATTTTCTGCTCCCACATTTCCAGCAACAGCTTCTCCTGAGTGGATACCAATGCCCACTTCCAGTTTACAAAAGCCATTTTTTTCGCGGTGGTCATTCCAGATAGTGATAGCTCGTTGCATCTCAATAGCGCAAAGGACTGCTTGGAGGGAGTGGTTAGGGGAGTCAAGAGGTGCTCCAAAGAGGGTCATGATCTTATCCCCCTCATATTTGTCTATCACCCCTTCAAAGTCATCGATGATGCCACTTAAAAGGGTTAAGCATTCGTTCAGCATGATCAAAACATCTACAGGATCCATTTTCTCTGTAATGGAGGTAAAGTTTCGTATATCGCAAAACATGACCGTTAAGTGCCGTTTTTCTCCTCCAAGTTTGATCCCTTCTTTCACAATTTTTTCTGCTACTTGTTTGGATACCACTTTATCCAAGATACCGCGCACTTTATTTCCTTCTTTCATCGACTGGATCATTTCCGCAAAAGAAGAGTACAGCGTTCCAATCTCATCATTTCGTTTTGCTTGTTTTTCATCTACTTTGATTTGATCGAGTTTTCGGGTAGTTACTTCCCCGGCAAGCCGTGCCAAAGAGTTGATAGGTTTGGTGATAGCATGGATGACTCGGTTTAAGATAAATAAGATAGCAATCAAGGAGCAGATAATGAGTATGGAGGAGTGAAGCACCACTTTATGGGAGAGTTTTTTGATATGAAGGTTGATCTTATCAATAATTGCTGAGCGGCTCACTTGTTTTTCAATGAGCACTACATGACCATCATCATCGGTCAGTTTGGTAAGATGGGTAAAGAAGAGCTTATTCCCATCTTTGTCAATAAGGGACCCTTCCTTTTGGGTAAGGAGCTTTCTTCGATTTTCATCGTTATGATTCTCTGAGATGTTTTTGATCTCCCCAGATGTGGTATAGAGGCGGATATCCTTGTCTTTATAGATGAAAGCAACATCATCAGGGGAGACAAGAGCTAAGTTGATGAGTAAAGGGTCAAGGGCTATACCAAAGGTGATAGCAGCAATATTTTCCTGCTGCATTGGGGGCAGCTGGTAAGTGATATAGTTGGTATTGGTAATGTATGGCTCATTTAATTGCTCGTCGTAGAGGATAGTAAAGCAGCAGTTACGGCAAGATTTAGCGACGCCTTGCTTATTTCCTTTAAAGATGATTTTGGTATCATACTCAGGATTGCCAACTTTAGGAGTACATTTCCTTTGGATATCTACTTTTTCGGTGGAGAAGACATCTTCACGGTAAAAGCCTTCTACTACGTAGTTATAGAAGTCTTTATCTCCGTTAGAGGTGGGAGTCAATGCAGTAACTACGCCAAGTGGAGCCCCTTTATTAAAGGGAGAAAAATCCCACATACCTGTTCTAGTAAGCATGCATAGTTCCCAGATGAGTTTTTTTTGCGTAATTTTATGCTGAAAATTTCTTCTCGTAGCCCAGGGTGGATCGCGATAGGTTTTGGTAGAGTTACACAGTGGCCCCTCACAATATTGTACTTCGTGATCAATATGGGGACGAATCTTTGCAATCTTTTTCTCTAGGAAAGGTTGGTGGTTTTTTTGATCAGCTAAGATGTTAGTGATTTGAGGGTTTTTACGAAGCGCCTCTTTTGTCACGTTGATCATGGTTTTCATTGAAGTGAGTAAAAATACAAATTCCTTTTTGCTATGAATAGTAATGGCTTCATCGAAGAGGTGGGTATAGAGGCGATCATTTTTAGTGGTTAGGGTATCGGTATCCATTTCTAAGAGTTCTTGTGCGTCAAACAAGAGCCATTGATTAGCCTGATTGGTTAAGAAGAAATCTTCATATTTATCGAGGTCGATATACTTCTTTATAGCGCTATTGCCCCAAAATGGTACGCCAACACAAGCATGAAGGAGCTTATCATTGCCCATTGTTACAAAGAGCATGAGGTTTTCAGCAATAGGTACTTTGATGTATTTACGTAGAAAGGGAGAAGATTGGTGGATATAGGCAGAGGGCTTTTTATTGATTTAAATATTGATCAAGTCAAGCCAAGGATAGGTAGCAAGGACCGCTGCGCTACTTCCCCAACTTTTTGTTCGGATATTATAGGAGTCTGGTAAAAAACGCAGGCGCCATTGGGAGCTGGAGCGAAGAGACTCAAAGACGTTATACATCTTTTGGGCATCGTTGTTGATGTTAATTCCGATGAATTTTTTGATATCGGCATTATCTTGCTTGTCTACATTTTTGACCTGTTTGATTAAGCTCGATTTTTCCGAGGCTAAGTTGGCAGAGATCTCAAGGTCAGATACCACAAAGATAAAAAATATCGTTGCGAGAAAGAGGGTAGAAACCCAGAGGAGAATTCGAAATCTTAGCGGCATACCTTCCTCATACCGTAAGAGGAGTTTAAAGTAACTACGATTTTTTCTTTAGGATAGAGTAGGTGACGATTTTGTTGCTCACACCTTTAAACTCTCTAGCTTCATTCTCTATAAAGTCCACTTTATCTTTCACATGATCAAATACTTCTTTGGTAACTAATATCTCTTTACCAGAGGCTGCATCGCAGAGTCTTGAGGCAACATTGACAAAGTGACCAAGGACAGTGTAGGAGAGGTGATTGGGGGTACCAATATTTCCTGCAACGGCTTCCCCAGCATGAATACCAAAGCCAAGATCTAGGCGGCAATAACCCTCCTTTTCACGGTGATCATTCCAAACAGCAAGGGCCTTTTGCATTTCAATAGCACAAAGGACAGCCTGTGCTTCATGTTCAGGGGTATCAATAGGAGCGCCAAAGAGAGTCATGATCTTATCTCCCTCATACTTGTCAATCACCCCTCCAAATTTCTCGATAATTCCGCTTAAGAGGGTAAGGCAGTCATTGAGCATTTTCAAGATGTCAATAGGATCCATCGACTCCGATGTGGAGGTAAAGTTGCGTATGTCGCAAAACATTACGGTGAGGTAGCGTTTCTCTCCACCAAGCTCTACCCCTTCGGCAACAATTTTGGAGGCAATTTCTTTCGAAACTACTTTGTCGAGAAGGCCACGTACCTTGTTCCCTTCTTTCATAGACTCAATCATTTCTGTGAAAGAGGTATAGAGAGTGCCAATCTCATCTGTTCGTTTTGCTACTGCGCTATCTAGATGGATATTTTCAAGCTTTTGCTCTGTTACATGGTCTGCATGCTTAGCAAGTTGATTGATAGGGCGCGTTACCGCTTTGATCACTTGACTTAAGATGAAAATAACAATGACCAAGGCACAAAGGACTACTATGGAAGAGTACGTAATAATGGTTTTGGAAAGAGCTCGTACATGGTTATTAATTTGTTGGATGAGAGCAACACGGTTTTGTTCTTTTTCAAATAAGATGATATGGCCATCATCCTTTGTGATTTTAGTTAGATGGGTAAAGTATATGTTTTCGCCTTTCGTATTGGTAATGGATCCTCGCTTTTCTTCTAAGAGCTTTTGCAGCATTTTATTTTCAAAAGAGCTGGAAATATTAGTGATCTTTCCATCGGTAGTGTAAAGGCGAATGTATTTGTCATTGTAGATCAAGGCAACATCATCAGGGGAGACAAGGGCTAAATTCAATAAGATGGTATCAAGCGTCACTCCAAGCGTTATAGCTGCCTCATTGGCTTTATTCATAGGAGGTTTTCGATAGGTGATGTACATCGTATTGGTAAGGAAGGGGTTTTTCAAGGTTTTGTCATATAAGATTTTGATGCAGCAGTTTTCGCAAGAAGAGGTAACGCCTTCTTTTCCTTGGAAGACAATCTTCTTATCATATTCGGGGTCTTCTAGTTGCAGGGAGCAATTTCTTTCTACTTGAAGTGGGGTTTTTCCAAAGACATCGGCATTTAAAAATCCCTCCACAACATTTTGGTAAAAGGGACTTTTTTTCTCATCTCTTCTTTGGTCAAACGAACGAACAATCCCTTTAGGGGCACCAGGGGTGAAGGGAGAGAAATTCCAAATACCAGTTCTGGTAAGCATGCACAGCTCCCAAATGAGCTCTTTTTGCGTGTATTTGTTTTGGAAGCTTCTGGAGCTTTGCCAATCAGGGGCTTTGTTGTAGTCATCAAAATCACATAGAGGTCCTATACAATAATTTCGACGGTATTTGATGTCAGGTAAGATCATCTTCACTTTATCTAGAAGATAGTCTTGGTGACTATGTTGATTTTCTAAGATAGAGATAAGCTTTTTGTGTTTGAGTAGCTTATTTTTTACTACATCGATCATTACCTTCATGTTATCAAGAAGAAAGTTATATTCTTTCTTCGAGTGAATGGTAATGGCTTCATCAAAGAGGTGGTTATAGAGCTTTTCATTTTTAGTGGTAAGGGTGTCGGTATCGGTTGCAAGCAGCTCTTTTGCATCGTATAAGAGCCATTCGTTGGATTCACGGGAGATAAAAAAGTTTGGGTAAAGTTCCTTGTCGATATACTTTTTCAAAGCATCATTTTTCCAGAAGGGAACCCCAACAAAAGCCACAAGGTTTTCATCTTCAAGCTTAGTAATAAAGAGGGTAAGGTCTTCTTCTATAGGGACTTTAATATATCTTCGAAGGTAAGGGGAGCTTTGAACGATATAGGCTTGTGTGTTTTTATTTATTTCTACGTTGATCATATCGATGAAGGGGAAGTTGGAAAGCAGTGCCGCGCTTGCTCCCCAGCTTTTGGTATCGATATTGTGTTGGTCAGGGATAAAGCGCTCTCTCCATCTAGTGCTTTTATACAAGACATCAAAGACATCATAGATTTTTTGTACTCTGTTGTTAAAATGGGTGCTCAAGAATTTTAAGATGTTTTTATCTTTAGCAGTATCGATCTTCTTTACCCGTTCAATGAGCTTACTCTTTTCTTTTGTTAAACTATGGCTCAATTGGAAGTCACTAATTAAAAAAATAGAGGCCATAGATAGAAGAAAAAGTGCAGAAACCCAAAGCAGTATACGTATTCTTAAAGCCATAACTCCCTATTAACTCTTAAAGGAGATAAAT
>JAHZKV010000044.1 GCA_022600215.1 bacterium | reverse complement strand
TTACAATGGATTTAGCTTCTGTAGATAGTATGGCGGTTGTAGCGGGTCGCGCTACTGAAGTTCGGCAATTAAAAAGAGCTATGGGAAAATTCCTTGTGAGACATACCCCACAAGCAAGCACGATACTTGATTCATGCTTCAGACGTGCATTGCCAACCGCCCGACCTGCATGCAGAATCTTAAGAAGAGACTCTATTAAGATAGTAACATTTAGCGGAAAAGTCATTGAGCTGGATAATATCACTAGGACTACCACAATAATAGGTATAAAAGTAATAGTTGGAGGTACTCTAGAGGTAGATTGGAATAAGGTAGGAATATTTTCTAATAGTCCTTTCCCATTACCTAATCGTGATGAAGTAGGTGACCGTAAAGAATTTAGAATAGCAGTTATGCAAAACCAATGGAATGTCGAGAAGCTACACCAACTTTCCAGCAAACAAAAGATCTTTACCACTACCTTCAAAGGTAGAGAACGTCGTATAGAATGGGATAACGATGAATACGACCTTAAGTATCTTAAACCTAATACACCCCTTGGAATTAAGTTAGTGCCTGCAATAGAATGCAGCAGGTATACTCCAGATGGGGATGGCATAAACGAAGTCTATTCTAGTCCTTGTTTTATGAAAGTGGATCAATATTTTTACTCTTTTATCTCATGTTGGAAATATAGACAGTTACCATTTGAACAATTCAAAAATGAAATTGAAGGGGATGGTCAAGATGGACTTGTGATTTTTTATCACATCGATGGCAAAGTCAATGGTCAAGAAGTGCGCTTAACAATAAATATTAAAAATATACCCGCATCTTATGAAGAATTAGCTGCTAAAGCAAGGAGATTTACATTAACTGAAATCTCTGCTGGGCAGCCTTGTGGTCCTTATTCTAGCCCTCAGGCTCTGAAGATCATAAAAGACCAGGCTAGTAAAGGAAACATAAGCCCTGGATTTGAACTCACTGATATACCGCTTCCAATAGAACCTACTAGCTAGATCCCTGATCGATTGGCACGCAGCCCATTAGATTTTTAGCAAAAAAAATTCTTTTGGGTAACCATTTGAACTCCATTACTCTTTGAGTAGATGATAGCCCTTTTCCTTGTCTATTATCCAAAGTGCTAAGGAGAAAACGCACTCTTTTGCTGTAAAATATCCATTGATTTGGTTCTTAATCTTCTAATTACCATGCCCATAAACTACCACTTCTTCAAGTGCAACATCAAATCCTCTCTCTAATAAATATTTCTTGCAAGAAAGAGCGTAATTCGATCTATTAAAGGTAGATCGCACTTCCATCATAGGAAAATATGATCTAAGACTTTGATTTTAGATAGATTGTTATCTATCAAAGAGGTACTATAGGCAATTGAATTGTTTAGGACAATAAAGGAGATAAAGATGGCAGATAAATCAGATATTGGGGTAATTGGACTGGCAGTGATGGGGCAAAATCTCATCTTAAACTTTAACGACCATAACTTTAAGGTCTCTTGTTTTAACAGAACTACTTCCAAAGTAGATGCTTTCATGGAAGGAGAAGCCAAGAGCACAAAAATCAAAGGCTGCAAGAGCATTGAAGAATTTGTAGGCTCCCTTGCCTCCCCTCGAAAGATATTACTCATGGTAAAAGCTGGCGATCCAGTAGATGAGTTTATCGATATGCTTACTCCCCACTTAGATAAGGGCGACATCATCATTGATGGAGGAAATAGCTTTTATAAAGATACCGAGCGTCGTATTAAGACGCTAGAAGAAAAAGGCATGTACTTTTTAGGATGTGGGATTTCTGGCGGAGAAGATGGTGCTCGTCATGGCCCCTCCATGATGCCAGGAGGAAGCAAAGAGGCGTGGAAGGATGTGAAAGATTTACTCCAAACTATTGCTGCTAAGACTCCAAATGGGGATCCATGTTGTGATTTTGTTGGAGAGGGCGGTGCTGGTCACTATGTCAAGATGGTGCACAATGGTATTGAGTATGGTGATATCCAGCTTATTTGTGAGGCATCAGACTTGATGAAGCATGTACTAGGCCTTGATGAAAAAGAATTATCCGAAGTCTACCACAAGTGGAATCAAGGCGATCTCGATAGCTTCTTGATCGAGGTAGCTGCCAATATCTTTGCTTTTGATGATACCGATGGAAAGCCCCTTGTTGGAAAAATTCGCGATGTTGCTATGCAAAAAGGAACAGGTAAATGGACAGCACAAAGCTCTCTTGATGAGGGAGTTCCCCTCTCCATGATCACCGAATCTGTCTATGCTCGTTACCTATCAACCTTCAAAGATATGCGCGTGGACCTATCAAAAGTCTATAAACGCCATACAAGGCTTTGTAGCCAAGATAAAGGCGTCGTTATTGATAATGTAGAAAAAGGCCTCTATGCCGCTAAAATCATCTCCTACACACAAGGCTATATGTTGATGAAGGAAGCTTCTGATAGCTACAAGTGGAACCTAGACTATGCAGCTATTGCTCGCATGTGGATGAACGGGTGCATCATTCGAAGTAAGTTCTTAAACGACATAGAAAGCGCCTATAAGAAAAATCCAAATCTAGAAAGCCTACTACATGATGAGTTCTTCAAAAAAGCTTTGCTCAAGTGTAATGAAGGATGGAGAGAAACAGTAGCTCTATCTGCCATTCACCACGTTCCAGCTCCATGCTTTTCTTCTGCGCTCTCCTTCTTTGATGGAATCACCTCAGAGGTTCTCCCTGCCAACTTGTTGATGGGGATTAGAGATTACTTTGGAGCCCATACCTATCAAAGAGTAGATAAGAAGGAAGGTGAATTCTTCCATACAGACTGGACAGGTCATGGTGGATCTGCCTCCTCTGCAGCTTATAACGCTTAGGTAGTGGGGACGCTGCCCTAGGCTCTATCTTCTGTTAAACACCTCGTTGATTTTCTTTCAGAAAGAAAATGTAAACATCTAACAATCAGCGGGATACAAGACAAGGTAAAGTAATTTATTTAATTTTAATCATAATTATGTTATAATTATATCGACAGATAATAAGAAGAGGGTAATTATGCAACTAACACTAGGAAATGGCCATTTAATGGCTAGCACACACAACCTTGCTGTGCACCAGCAAAAAGGGTTTGTTTTATACAAGAAAATAGACACCTTCTTTATCAAACTATTCCAATCTCTATTTGGATGTTATAAGAATGTAGCATTTGATGAAGGAAGTATTAGCAACCACCATTTTAGTCTATTAAATGACACAGAAAGGAAGATGATCGAAAACGCACCTGAAACAAACAGAAAGCAAATCCTATTTAATACCTTTCGAAGAATTTTACCTACTAGCTAATTCAAAAAAAACTAAAGCTCAAAGTACTCGTCTAAGCCCTGTGCAATAGATTTTGCAAGAGATCGCTGGTATTCTGGCTTGATCATTTTACGACACTCTACATCGTTAGTAATAAAACCACACTCGATTAAAATAGCAGGCATATTTGTTTCTCGAATCACACAAAAATTACCCTGCTTTATACCACGCGACTGCGCCGATGTATTTACTAAAAGTTTGCGAAGCACTGTTTGAGCAAGCATCTTCGAGCGCTTTTCTCTCCAAGGTTTTGCCGCCTTTGGAATAAAGATCTCTATCCCATGCGCTTTTTTATTTGGAGCAGAATTGTAATGAATACTTACCATCACTTGTGACTTAAGTTCATTTGCAATTTGTGCACGCTTCTTCAAAGTAATAAACTCATCTTTTGCTCTTGTCATCACCACACGATAACCGCGCTTTACCAGTTCTGCCTTTGTAAGAAGTGCTGTTTTAAGGGTAAGGTTTTTCTCCTTACACAACTCATTAGTAGCACCAGGATCAAAATTGCCGTGACCTGCATCTATTACAACGATCGGCATCGTATGCCTTGCGTGTACCTTCTTTTTTTGGAGCATGTCTGCATAGCTAACTTTCTTCGACTGAAAGCAACCAGAAAGTATCATTGCAAGAGAACAAAAAAGTATGCTTTTGATAATTTTCATATTTTTCGATTATAGGGTATGAGCCATATCTGTGGCAAGCACTCTATCAGAAAGAAAGGTCCTTTGCCCTAATACCTCTTGCTCTTGTTCATGTCCTTTTCCTGCAAGTAAGATCACATCGCCCCGCGCCCCCTTTTCCATGGCATATTGCAGCGCCTCTTTCCTATCTTCTATCACAATAAAATCAAGGTTCTTAATGCCACGTTTAATATCTTCTAAAATCTCCAAAGGATCTTCCCCTCGAGGATTGTCGTTAGTAAGAACAGCAAAATCACTATATTTTTCTGCTAA
Source organism: bacterium (assembly GCA_022600215.1). GTDB lineage: Bacteria > Chlamydiota > Chlamydiia > Chlamydiales > 2-12-FULL-49-11 > JAJACQ01. The sequence continues at coordinate 1,161 of JAHZKV010000044.1, read as the reverse complement.
AGCTCCCATCATTGGTCGCTTTTCCTTATCTCTTTGTCCACCACAGCCAAATACAATAATCACCTTGCCAGTATAACTCTCTTTAATAGTCTGAAAGACTTTTTCCAAAGCATCTGGTTTATGAGCATAGTCGACAATAATATCTACCCCTTTCAAAGTTTCAATTTTTTCCATCCGCCCATGTACCATCGGTAGAGTTCGCAAAGCCTTTGCCATATCGTCAATTGATAATCCTAATGAATAGGCAATTGCAACGGCTGCTAAGACATTTTCCACGTTGAATTTACCAAGCACAGGGATAGTTACCCTCTTGCAATCTTCTTGAGTGCAAAGATCAAAAGAAGAACCATTTCTTCCTACCACCACATTTTGTGCGTAGATATCTGCTTTCTTCGTAAAACCAAAGGTCACCGCTTCAGGGATTTTCTTTTTTAACTTCTTCCCCCAAGGTGATTCTAAAGAGACCACCGCTATCCCATCTTTTTTACGATGTAACAACAATCGCTCCTTCGCAGCAGCGTATTCTTTCATCGTGCCATGGTAATCTAAATGCTCATGGGAGAGGTTTAAAAAAGCCACTACATCAAACATCGTTTCTTTTACCCGCCCTTGATCTAAAGCATGAGAAGAGACTTCCATTACACAATTTTTACACCCATGTACCTTCATTTCCTTTAAAATTTTCATCAGCTCCGGTGCATCAGGAGTAGTGAGCGTGCTCTTAAATTTTTTTAGCCCCGTAAAAGTCTCCACCGTGCCAATCAATCCTGTTTGTGCATCATGATCGAGTAAGTGTTTCGTGAAATAAGAAACGCTTGTCTTACCAGAAGTTCCAGTAATTCCCACCATCGTTAATTTCATCGAAGGATCTTCAAAAAAATTGGAGGCAAGTTTTGCGGTAATAGCTCCTGGGTCTTTCACAATTACTTGCACAACACCAGACAAAAAAGGGTTGTACATATCAAGTACCACGCAAGAGGCACCATTTTGGATAGCGTTTTGTACATAATGATTTCCATGCGTAGTCATCCCAGCACGTGCAATAAACATACTCCCTGGAAACACCACTTTAGAATTGGTAAACACTCCGGTAATAAGAGTCTCTTTTGACCCCTTCACTTGAATGGTCTCTATATCGCGCAATACTTTTTTAAGCTTCAT
>JAHZKV010000043.1 GCA_022600215.1 bacterium | reverse complement strand
CTTATGTGACCAATTAATGGGGAGAGGCCTTTCATTGCACGGGCGAGATATGGTGCATAGCAAAGCTTTTTATAACATTGTTTTAGTGATTTCTTTATTTATGTTCACTTTTTTACGTTGTATTTTTGCGCAATGAAGCGATCTACATGAATAGAACTTGTTTGAAGTGAGTTTGTTAGGGTTCTTATAAAATTATCTTGAAAAGATTACGATCTTTTTGCTTACTCCAGGGGAAGGGGTAGGTGTCTATGAATGTACATGAATATCAAGCAAAAGAGATTTTAGGGGAGTTTGCTCTCCCTATTCACAAGTTTGTGATAGTAAGGGATAAAAAGGAAATTGATGCGGCTATTGAAAAGCTTGGCGTGGATAAAGCGGTAGTAAAAGTGCAGGTGCATGCGGGCGGTCGAGGAAAGGCTGGCGGCGTAAAGGTTGCTATGTCTAAAGAGGAGATCAAGCAGCATGCAGAGTCAATGCTTGGCATGAAGCTTGTCACGAAGCAGACAGGGGAAGCTGGGATTACTTGTAATGAAGTGATGATTGCAGAGCTTGCTGATATTGCTAAGGAATATTATTTTGGGATTATTATTGATCGCGAGCATGCATGTCCTTTGATTATGTCATCTCAAGAGGGTGGGATGGATATTGAGGAAGTAGCAGAGGCCTCCCCAGAGAAGATTTTGAAAACAGCGCTTACTCCTGATGGGACTATCACCGATAAGCAGATTAAAGAGATAGTACAGTTCATGGGCTGGGCAGGGCATACTGCTGAGCAAGGGACAGAGATGATCAAGAAGATGGTCACAGCATTTATGAAAATTGATGGCTCTATTTTAGAGATTAACCCATTGATTGAGGATCCAGATGGAAACTTATATTTACTCGATGCGAAAATTTCGATAGATGATAGTGCTTTGTATCGACAGCCAGAGATTGCAGCGATGTACGATCCATCTCAAGAGAGCCCTGCAGAAGTAGAGGCCCATAAGCTGGACCTTGCCTACGTTGCCATGGAGGGGAATATTGGATGCATGGTGAATGGCGCAGGTCTTGCGATGGCGACGATGGATATTATTGGAGAGAAAGGAGGGACCCCGGCAAACTTTTTAGATGTGGGGGGATCTGCAACGAAAGAGAAGGTGGTAGAGAGTTTTAAGATTATTTTGAGTGATCCAAAGGTGAAAGGTATTTTGGTAAATATTTTTGGTGGGATCATGAAGTGTGACATTATCGCAGAAGGGGTAGTTGCAGCAGTCAAAGAGGTGCATTTAAAGGTTCCTTTGGTAGTACGCCTAGAAGGTACTAATGTGGAAGAGGGAAAAAAGATTATCACCGATTCAGGTCTTAAGGTGATAGCGGCAGTAGATTTAGGCGATGCAGCAGAAAAGATTGTATTAGAAGTGGAGGGGGCATAATGAGCGTATTGATTGGAAAAGAGACAAGGGTTATTTGCCAAGGGATTACAGGACAGGCAGGAAGTTTCCACACAGAGCAATGTTTAGCCTATGGAACAAAGATGGTAGGAGGGGTCACTCCTGGAAAAGGGGGGATGACTTCTGAGCATGGACTTCCTATTTACAATACGGTAAAGGAGGCAAAAAAAGCGCAATCTCCCGATGTAACGATGATTTTTGTACCACCAAAATTTGCCGCTGCAGCAATATTAGAGGCAGAAGAGGCGGGGATTGAGTTGATTGTTTGTATTACCGAAGGGATTCCCATCATGGATATGCTCAAGGTCAAGGAGCGCTTTTTAAAGAGCAAGAGCCGCTTAATTGGGCCAAACTGTCCTGGGATCATTACTCCAGATCAATGTAAAATTGGGATTATGCCAGGATATATCCATAAGCCAGGGAAAATTGGAATTGTCTCTCGTTCAGGAACGCTCACTTATGAGGCAGTGTGGCAGACAACAACGCTTGGCCTTGGTCAAACTACTTGTATTGGAATTGGGGGAGATCCCACCAATGGAACAAACTTTATTGATGTGCTTGAGCTCTTTGAAAAAGATCCTGAAACAGAGGGTATTTTGATGATTGGAGAGATTGGTGGAGATGCCGAAGAGCAGGCAGCTACTTGGATTGCTAAGCATTGCAGTAAAAAGGTGGCGGCCTTTATTGCGGGAAAAAGTGCTCCTCCAGGAAAAAGAATGGGGCATGCTGGAGCAATTATATCTGGTGGAAAAGGTACGGCAGAAGGTAAGATAAAGGCTTTGCAAGAAGCAAATGTATTAGTGGCAATGACCCCTGATCGAATGGGGATAACGATGAAGAGAGCGTTTGGGTAAGATGAGAAAAATTCCAGTAAAAATAGCACCTTCTTTTTTTGTAATGGCAGCGCTCCTTGGATTTTTAAATTCCTATTCGCTTATTGGTACCATAATTTGGATGTTTGTCATCTTTATTTCGGTGTTATTTCATGAGTATGGCCATGCGACTTTTGCAACCCTTTTTGGGCAGCGTGCGCAGATTCAGCTATTTGCTTTTGGAGGGCTAACACTTCCCCAGGGGAAAAAGCTAAAAGGGTGGCAAGAGTTTTTGGTAATAGCAATGGGTCCAGGTTTTGGCTTCTTGCTTTATTTTGCTGCGTCTTTGATCCCACTTTCTTGGTTTGCGGGGATGGGAGCGGTCGGAGGATATCTTTCTTATACAGTCGTGGTTACAAGGTTTATCAACCTATTTTGGACCGTGATTAATTTGATTCCAATTTTACCGCTCGATGGGGGGCATTTGCTCCGAGTGGTTCTTTCCGGATTTATTGGGCATAAGGCGTGGAAAGTCTCTTTTGTCATTTCTTTTGTATTAGCTCTTGCGGGCTGTTTGTTCTTTTTTGCTATCAAGCAATATTTTATTGGTATTGTCTTTTTGCTCTTTACCTTTCAAAGTGCAGAAACACTTCGTCAGTTTCGAAATTTTACTAAAGATGATGAAAATGGCAACATTAAGGGACAGATGGAGGAGGCGCAAAAGCAGCTTCAGCATGGTGATTTAGAAGGAGCAAAAAAGTGTTTGGAGAATTTACTTTCCTCTACTTCTCATGGGATGATTCATACCTTGGCGGTAGAGAATTTAGCTAAAATAGCCTTTCATGAGGATAATAAGGAAAAGGCATATGAATTGCTCAAAGGTGAGGAAAAATACCTCTCGGCAGAAGGGAAGATTCTTTTTTACCAAGTATGTTTTTACCAAAAGGATTATGATCGCGTAATCAAGCTTTCAGGGAAGATTTTTGAGCTAGAAAGAACCAGCGAAATTGCCATTATCGCAGCAAAAGCGATGAGCCAGGAAGAAAAGGCTAAAGAGTCTGTAGCGTGGCTTACCGCAGCCAAGGTTTTTGGAGAAGCAGACTTAAAAGAAATTTTGGGAAATGCTGCATTTGATAAGATTCGTGAGAGTAAAGAATTTCAAAAATTTATCACTAAAAACGGCTAGTTCCATCTCATATTTTGCTTTTTTTCTTTTTTTTGTGACAGAATGCTTGTGTACTATTTCGAGTTGTCATAAGCTGTAGTAACTAACAAACCTAACATGGAGG
>JAHZKV010000042.1 GCA_022600215.1 bacterium | reverse complement strand
TTAATTTTTGCAATAGCATCTTTCAAGCCAGCATTAGAGCGCACTACCGTAACATTAGAAACCATAATGCTTGCAAGCTCATCGTGTAACTTGTAGACATTTTCTCCACCGGCGCGCTCTAAAAGATCTTGCTTATGCGCCATCTCATGGGCTACCGCTTCCTCAAAAATATCTTTTTCTTCCACTGGATTTTTGTGTGCTACATCGTCAATAAAGAAAAACATTTCATTGGCAGCGACCATGCCACCATATACACAAGAAAGGAGGGAGTTTGCACCTAATCGATTCGCTCCATGGTATTGAAATTCACATTCTCCTGCAGCAAAGAGCCCTTTGATATTTGTCATCTGACGATACCTTTCAAAACGATCAGCATCACCTGTTGCTGGCCAATCTACCCACATTCCCCCCATAGAGTAGTGCACGGCAGGAAAAATTTTCATCGGCACTTTTCTTGGGTCATCGCCAGTAAATTTTTGGTATATTTCTAAAATGGACTCTAATTTATGAAGTGTTTTTTCATCTAGTTCTGTCAAATCTAAAAAGACTTGTTTTTTTCCATCTACTCCAAGCCCTGCTTCTTCTACCACTTTTATAATATATCTAGCAGCAACATCGCGGGGAACTAAATTTCCAAATGCAGGAAAAAGTTCTTCTAAAAAGTACCAAGGCTCCCCCGTTTTTCCGCAAACTACCGCAGATCCATCAGGTCCTTCTATTGTTTTGGTGCTATCACCATATACCCAAATCCTTCCCCCCTCACCTCGCGCTGACTCTGACATCAAGCGAAGTTTATCATCACCAGGAATAGCGGTAGGATGAATTTGAATAAATTCAGGGTTTGCAATTTTTACTCCCTGACAAAACGCGCGGCCATTTGCAGCACCGGTACAAATAGTAGAATTGGTAGAGTATTTAAAGATCACACCATTACCACCCGTTGCAAGCAACACGGCATCGCCTTCCAGTGCGGACATATTTGAAGTGCGCAAATCCATCATCACAATTCCGCGAGTGATCCCATTACTATCAATCACCGAGCGCATATATTCATGATGTTCATATTTGGTTACTTGTCCCGAAACTTCATAGCGGCGCACCTGTTCATCGAGTGCATACAAAAGTTGTTGCCCCGTAGATGCTCCGGCAAAAGCTGTTCTTTTATAAAGTGTGCCACCAAAGCGGCGAAAATCTAAATGACCATCTGCGCGCCGATTAAAAGGTACGCCAAGCCTATCAAACATACGAATTAATGCTGGGCCGTTGTAACACATCTCCAACACGGGCGGCTGATCTCCTAAAAAATCTCCCCCTTTAATCGTATCGTAAGTATGAATATCTGGAGAATCCATCTCCCCCATCAAATTAATAGCGACATTGATTCCCCCCTGCGCACAAACAGAGTGGGAGCGCTTCACATTAGTAAGGCTAATTAAGTCTACATCGCATCCCAGCTCTGCAAGTTTCATTGTCGCAGAAAGTCCTGCAAGACCACCACCAACTACTATTACTTTCTTTTTTTTATCCATTAGCCATGTATTCCTGCATTAAAAAAGAAGCTTCCCCAAATAGCAAGAGAACCCAGTGCTACCATCACAAACGCCAGTCCATACGAAAAATGTACCCACGAATTTTGTGATTTTTTGGAAAGGAGCAGTCCCCACGTTATACAAAATGTCCAAAACCCATTACATCCATGAATCACTGCCGCAAGGACAAAGACGGTATACAAAATACACATCCAAAGGCTTTGAAAGGCTTGTCGTACATTGAGTAAAATTAAATCGGCAGATTTTTTCGAAGCAATGACCACCTGATCTTTTGCCAAATGAAAATGCGTAAGCCCTGCTACCAACTTTTCTTGATCTTGCAACGTTGCAATATTTTGGTAAATTTCCTCTTTCTCTTTATCGTATACGCCTGCATCGCCAAGGTCATTTTTTCGTTTTTCTACCAAGCTCATTTTATTCTTAAGAGACGAAAGTTTTTGTTTTTCCGCATCAATCGCTGCGCTTCCATAAACCGTTACACCTAATTGAGTTGCGACTTTATATAAATTTGAATCTACCTTATAGCGCCCAAATGCCTCACTATGTTTACTCATATGTTGTTTCACTGGGTACATGATAAACCGCATTTGCGCTACGTGAAAAATTATTCCTACCAAAATTAACCACGCAGTGATGCGTTGCATAGAATAGGCTTTGTTTCTCTCGTACTTTAAATGCGGCGATTTTCCGCCCCTTCCAACCGCATTGGATTTTGCAGTAAACATATACCACACACCCCAAATTGCGTGCAGCGCCATCGGCACTCCAAGAAGTAAGGTTTCTACCAGAGGTAAATAGGGGAGATGGTGCAAGAAATTTACCGAGTTCACAAACCACGGAATACTAGCACCAAAAAAAATTGCTGCTTGAGAATTTGTAAACATATGCTCTAATAAAAAAATTAAAAACCAAAGTCCTGTCAGAGAATGTAGCCTGCGCCAAACAAAGGCTCGCGGCACTGAACGGGGAGAAGCAACTGCTGCCATCTTCTTTCCTAAATAGTGAATAATTTTTACAGTCTACTTAATATATATTTTGAATTCAAGGAGACTCTAGAAAAAGAGTTTTGTTCCCGTTGTGCAAGTTGTTTCAAGAACTAGTTTTTCAGAAACGCCCAGACATTCCGCTATTGTTTTTGCAACAATAGTAACATATGCTGGCTCATTATCTTTTCCCCGAAATCCCTGCGGAGCAAGCCATGGGC
>JAHZKV010000041.1 GCA_022600215.1 bacterium | reverse complement strand
ATAATAGGAGTATATGCTTTAAAATGAATTTCATAGACAACTATACTATCATTATTGAGTGTTTATTAATAGATAAACTTATCGTAAAGATTGGTTGGAGTTTATTAAAAAATAGTGTGTGGAAACTATTTATAGAGGCTAGAGGTTTTCAATGGTAATAGGAGGCGCTTCAAAGGAGCATTCTCCTCCAAAGATCTTTTGGTAGAAGTATAGCTCGCTTTCTATCGCCTTGATGATATTTTCTTTTTTGGTAAAACCGTGTCCTTCTCCCTTAAATAAAAGGTAGGCGGTAGGAATCTTTTTTTCTAAAAGCGCATGATACATCTTTTCAGCTTGCTCTACTGGTACCACTTTATCCTCATCTCCTTGTAAGATAAGGATTGGCTTTTTCATCTTATCGGTATGGAATAATGGGGATCGCTCTTCAAAGAGGGCTTTCTCCTTTGGGTATTCTCCAACTAACAAGTCCATGTATTTTGCTTCAAATTTGTGTGTATGAAGAGCAAGAAGGCCAATATCACTCACGCCAAAATAGCTTGCTCCGGCACAAAAGGTATCGCGAAATGTTAGCAGTGCAAGAGTGGTATACCCGCCAGCACTTCCACCACGAACAGTAAGTCGATCTTTGTCTACGAGCCCTTTTTCTACTAAGTAGAGCGCGCAGTCTTCACAATCATCTACATCTTTTACGCCCCAGGTGCCATAAAGACGTTTCCGGTAGGCTCTTCCAAATCCTGAGCTTCCGCTATAATTTACATCACAAACGGCAAATCCTCGAGAGGTCCAGTACTGAATTGCTAGATTAAAAATGGGAGGATTATGTCCTGTTGGGCCTCCATGAGAGATGAGGAGGAGGGGAGGTTTTTCGCTCTTTTTCGGAGTGTAATGGGGATTTGTTGGCGGGTAGTAAAAGGCATATGCTTTTTCATTGTGCCTTGTAGTGAAAGAGATTTCTTTTGGAATGGATATCCAGGAGGGGTCTAGCTCCAGCTCTTGGCACGTTTTTTCTAGCGATAGGGTGGAGGTTTTTAGATCATAAGAATAGATACTAGACATCGTCTCTTTGCTAGCGGCAATAAAATAGAGTTTTCCTCCATGGGAGACAAGATGTGGGATGGAGGTGAAAGGTAGATCTAGTGTTTTTTCGTTTTCGTCAATGATAAGACATAGATAGTCGGTGGCATTTTTAGTATAAACAGCAGCAAGGATCTCTTCGGTAGCAAAGGTATATCTTTTGTGCCCCATGTGCCAATGCGGTTTGGAAAAATCTGCTTCCATCTCACATACAACTGAGCCATCTTCCTCGTAAAGATTCCAAAATCCTGTTTTATCGCAAACGTAAAAAAGTTTCCCCGAAGGGGAGAACCTAGGATCACAAGAGGAGATATCCCCTTTAGGAGAAATTTGCGCTCTTTCTACAAAGTCTCCTTCCTCATTTAGGCGAACTTTCCATACATCGGATCGATCCCAAGACATATAGGGAAAATCCCAAGTAAAGAAGGCAAGATGCTTTTCATCAGGAGAAAGAGTAAGGCCAGAATAAAAATCATGCTCGCTCTCCGAAATCGTGCATGCTCCACTTTCTCGATCAATTTTTATGATCCCATTTTGTACTTCCTCCTTTCGATGATCTTCAAAGATAGCAAATAAGAACTTTCCACATACCAATGGCTCTGCAAAACGTACATTTTCTAGGTTTGTAAGCTTTTTAGGCTGCCCTTTGCTTAAGGAATAGATTTGATGGTCTTTTTTGTTCGTAAAATAGATGCCATCTTTATCGCCACAAAGCGCATCGCCGCCATACTCATGAACCCCATTCTTTGCAGAAAAAGGGGCTGGTAGGAGATCTTTTTTGTCCGTTAAGTTGTATATGGCGCCTCGGCCTTTTTCTTCTGGCCTGCTTTCCACATTGTACACTTTGCCATCCATGACGCATACTTCTGAAAATTTTACTGCTTTTTTGGTAAGTAGCTCTCCAGTGATGATCGATTCAAGGGCGGGGGAAGTCATTAAAAACCAACTCCAAATGTTGCAGTAAGTGCGCCATATTTCATTTGATAGTTGTTGCTTGGGACTTCTTCTGTTACAGCATCTTTAAGATCTCTGTTTGCAGCAATAAACCACTCATAATGTTCAAGAGGTTGAACGTACTGAACAGCTAGTCGACAAATAGATTCACTTGCTGGCCCAAACTCTATGCCAAAACCAAAAAGAGCTCCTATGCTGTATCCTCCAATACCTCTTAGAAGGTAAGGTGAGGTGGCATCAGACAGGATAGGTTTTAACTCCTTCTGCTCATGTTCTTCCTCATTGTCATAAATACAGCTTATTGTTCCAAAAAGACTCAAAGCGCCACCCACTTCAAAAAAGAAACGGTTATCATCAAGTGGATTTAGATATCGAATACAAGATACTTTTGGGAGAATAGCATTCCCCACCAAATTCAGTGCACTGCTATTTGTTCCAGGTGCAATATCAAGGTTACAAGCTGATTGTAAATCTATAAAAATAGAGTGTATTGGAAAGGTTTCCCAAATTTTTGTTTGGTATCCAATTCCCGCTAGGCCAAGGACTTTGTGACTTGCATTCATCGGAACAAAGCATCCTTGGGTAAAAATAAAATGCCCAATGCTTTTCTTTTTTTTCTCTACAGGAAGTTGAGTAGGAGTGTTACTTGCTTGTAATAGACTTCCATAGAGGAACATGGTGAACAGTATTTTATATTTCATTGTATTTCCTTAGGTATTGGTTTCGTTAAAATCCTATGCCAAATGAGCAAAGCCATCTTGGGGTAGGTTCTACAAAATAATTTTTGGACATGTTTAGCACAGGGTATTCACAGCGAATTTGAAATCGATTGATGGTACCACTTGGAGCGCCTGATTCTACCCCGAGTGCAAGGGATACATCTATATTTTCCATGAAATGGATAAGCCCTGTTTTATCTTTTTGTGTATAAACCGCGTTGCCAGATCCAGCTAATCCAGGTGCAATAAAATATCGAGCACTTCCCTCTTTTACAAAATAGTGTAATCCATAGAGTCTGAATATTCCAAAATCTTTTTCTTGTTCTTTGGGTGTAGTAAAGCTTTTTGTTCCTGGGATCTTGCGCTCCCATTCAATACCTGCAGAGTGGAAAATAGGACCAGCAGTAATTTTTGATTGATATCCAATTGCAAGAGTTGGAAACACTTCGTATGGGTCATCAAAAGAGCTACCTACCCCTACAGAAAAAATGAAGTGGCCAATGTTTTCTTCTTTTTTAGTTGGTTCTTCCTTGTATGAAAGGTTCTCTGATATGCTACTTGCAAATACATTAGATATTATTAATCCAGAAATGATCCACTTTTTCAATGTTACCCCCTAGTCTGTGAAAATTAGAATACGAGATATCAAAATAAAAAGCGAATAAAAAAAAGCCCTGCTAAGAAGCAGGGCTTTTGTCTTATATACAAAACGTTAGATTAGAATCCAATTTCGTAAGTAAGAGCAACAGAACCAAGGTTCTTGTACATTTTGTTCCACTGAAGAGATTTAACCTCTTTTCCTGGTGTACCATCTTTGTTCTCTACTGCTTTTTTCGCGTCCACTGTCATTTCAGCGTGTGTTAGAGGCTGGAAGTACTCAAGCTTGATTGTGTTTACCATACCTGAAGCTTCACCTAGCTCAACACCAACTCCAAGAACTGCACCAAGATCAACACCTTGATTTGCCCAAGTAGCAACTGTTTTTGTTTTAGCATTTTTCTCTTCTTCTTTCTTTTCTAGCTCTGTAGTTACAGCTGTTCTAATAAAAGAAGCAGTAGTGTATCCACCAGCAGTTACAAATACTCTGTTTTCTGCAGTAGCATCAAAATATTTGATTGCAGCAGCTTTCAAAGTTGGAGCAACTTTTAAAATTCTAGTTGAAGGGTATTTAGCAGCTTCGTCTTCTCCATCTTTTACTTCTGGAGTAATAGTTTTAAGACCGAAGTTTGTGTTTAGGGATACGTGGTAAGAGTTGATGAAAGATAGCTCATCTACTGCTGTTTGGTATCCAACTCCAGCTCCAAGGAACACAGGAGTGTCTTTTTGAAAGAAATCTTTCGATGGTCTTTCAGCTTGTACAGAAAGAAGGATATGACCTTTATTCTCTTTTTCTTCAATAATAGGAGCAGTAGTGCTTGCAAAAGCAGTACCTAGTACGCTAACTCCTAACGCAAATAGTGTTTTGTTCATTTTTTCTCCTTAAGTTAAAATGATGTTTTTATTATAAAATTGGCGATTTTGGGATCGCTATCAATATTTGATGTACCATCATACGGCAAGAGAGGCTTTTATGCAACAATTATAAGAGTTTTATAATTATATGGGTTTTTTCCTAATTAGAATTCAAATCCAAATGTTACATTTGCATTGGCTAAAGGAAAAAAAGTAATGGGAGTGCTGATTCTCAACTCAAGAAAACTGGTATGTTCAGAAAAGCTATTAAACTCTCTTCCAAGAGAAACGTGAATGGGTATTCCTTGGTATGTACTCACTCCGATTCCAGCGCCAATATATCCTGAGGAGGCCCTAGCAGGTGAGAAATATCGCAGCCTTTGATAGGTAAAAGCTGCTATTGGAATAGGGAAGCCCTTTTTTATCAGGTTATATGTGGCTATAGGGAAAAATTTGAATTGGTATTCATATGCAGTTTTATTCGTCTTAGAATTTCTATACCTATTATTTACTGTAAGACCTAATCCATTAATATAGTTATGAGGCTCTATAGGATTAACCAAAAGTGCAGTAAAGGGTGCTAACATATCTCCAGATATTCCTATATATGTTTTTTTGACAGAGGAATTTTTGAATCTGTCCTTTTCAGGAGCTGGAGTGACTTTTTTCGTGGAATTAAGCTCGCTTCCATTTCGCATTAAAAAGCTTGCCACTTCCTGTTCAGGATTAGGGGTTTCTTGCGCCGCGCAAGAAAAGGTAATAGGCAGTAGTAATAGCAAGTATTTCATAAAGGACCTCATTTTCAAAAAATGATACTCTAGTTTTTTGTTAAAGTAAAGGTTGCGATGAAAGCCCTATTATGGTCAAGGTGGAGGCAAGATAGTAATAGGAATACAAAATGGTCTATAGAATTTTATCAATCGATGGGGGAGGGGTTCGTGGAGCCTTTGCTTTGAAGATGTTAAAATTCATTGAGGAAGAGGTAGATAAGGATTTTTTACAAAAGGTAGATTGTTTTGCGGGCACATCAACGGGCGGATTGATTGCAACGTGTTTGAATCTAGGGATGTCGCCTCGCCGCCTTCTCTTCTATTATAAGCATTTAAGCCCTCTTGTTTTTCCAAAAAATGGAGATGGTAATTCCAAATATCGTCATGATCGATTGCGTAAAGTGTTGAGTGTGATAATCCCCAAAGACCTACAAATGGATGGTTTAAAAAAAGATTTGATCATACCGGCATGTCGTCTCTATCATTCTCGGAAAAAGCGCTGGAAGGAGGAGATATATGATACCTTTGGAGATTGTAGAGAAAAAATAATTGATGTAGCAGTTCGATCAGCGGCAGCGCCTCTATACTTCCCTTCCTATCAAGGATATGTCGATGGAGGAGTATATGCGGTTAATCCATCGCTGCTTGCCTATTCTCGAGTAATTGATCCAAGTGTAGGAGGGGTTGATCCTGAAGAAGTGCGCCTTTTATCACTCGGTAATGGAGTCAATCCTACTGGTATTCAAGGGGAAGTAGATTGGGGGATTGAGGATTGGATGGGAGAAAAGCTTCGCCTCTTTGAATTGATGACGGATATGGGGATGCAAGCGCCTCATTATCCTCTTAAGCAAATACTGCAAGGGCGATATCGGCGTCTTAATACCATTTTAAAGGGTGAAGTGGCTATTGATGATACCAAAAAGGTAAAGACTCTAATAGATTCTGCCGAGATGTTTAGAAAAGAGCATCAAGATATATGGACGATGGATAAGGCATGGCTTCATGAAGTGTATTTAGGTGACCAAGAAGAGTTAAAAAAAACGGGTTAGTTAAGGCTTGCTTTCCACTCTTTGACCCCTTCCACCAGTGTTTTTAGTAGTCTATCTGCTTGAATAGGATCAGAGAAGTTCAAGATATAGGAAAGGGTGGGGATGTCATGTAAATTGGTGTACGATGTTGCTAAGCTAGAAGGGTCAAATTCTAGGAGAGAGACTCTTTCTTCGATAAAATCTTTAAAAGATCCATTGATAGTGGAAACAGTAATGATCATGTACTTTTCCCAAGTAATAGTCTTCATAAAGTAGATACGTTCGTTAAAGTCGTGTTCTTCTGCTTCGCAAAGGAAGTTGAAAGAGTGTTTTAGGGCGGTAGGTGGGAGCAAGCACTGCATAAATCT
>JAHZKV010000040.1 GCA_022600215.1 bacterium | reverse complement strand
TATACACTGGTAGCTCAATGGATAGAGCACCTGGCTACGGACCAGGAGGTTAGAGGTTCGAATCCTCTCCAGTGTGATTTTCCCTAGCATATTTTTCCTATTTTTTGGCTTAGAGTACTTGTGGTGTACACTTGCGCCATAAAATAGAAAAAATCTGCAAAGGGAAAATAAGGGCTGAGCGTTTACTGGACGTACATCTTCGGAGCGATTTAGAACAAACTTTTCCTCAAAATGTCCCGGAATCTTAGTTGCTTGTGGCGTACACAATCGATAGTAGGTAGAAAATACTCTTTTTTATTTTTTGTGCGCGTACAAAAAATCAGCGAAGGGTTTGCAAAGGGCGTGGCCCTTTGCTGGGTTCTTAGGGCAAAGCCCTAAGATGGGCGTGAATAGAGCCCCATATATATTGTTGGATAATGGATTTTTTGCTAGAATGGACTCTTTAACTTTGGAGGAATTATGAGCTTGATTGGTAAGAGGGCGCCTGCTGTGAAGGGTAAGGCTGTTGTGGATGGAAAGACGTTGGTGGAAGATTATGTGATGGGGGGGAATGGGAAGTATACGTTATTATTTTTCTATCCGCTTGATTTTACGTTTGTTTGTCCTACGGAGCTTCATGCGTTTCAGGAGAGGTATGAGGAGTTTAAGAGTTTAGGTGTGGAGTTAGTTGGTTGTTCTCGAGATAGTCATTTTACGCACTTGGCATGGCTGGAGACTCCTAAGGCAAAGGGTGGTATTGAAGGTGTTAAGTATCCTTTGGTTGCAGATATGGATTTAGAGATTTCGAAGAGTTATGGGGTGTTGAAAGAGGATGAGGGAGTTTCTTATCGTGGGCTCTTTTTGATGGATAAAGAGGGGATGGTTCGTCATATGCTGATCAATGATTTACCACTTGGACGCTCTGTGGATGAGGCTATGCGTATGGTAAAAGCTTTGCAGCACTTTGAGGAGCATGGGGAAGTGTGCCCTGCTGGTTGGAATGAAGGGGAAGAAGCCTTTAAGACCAATAAAGAAGAGCTCAATGCTTACCTTTCCAGATAGTATTTGCCTACTACAACGATCGTGGTAGGCAGCTTTTTTTTATGGTAGATTTTGGGAAAATTCTACTAGCCCATCAATATCATTGGAGCAAAGGAAAGGCATAGCTTCTTTGATGGTCTCATCTGGCCAGTTCCACCATGCTACCATTTGAAGTTTTTCAATTTCATCATCGGAAAATCTTTTCTTAATGGGTTTTGCTGGTACTCCTCCAACAATTGTGTATGGCTCTACATCTTTTGTAACCACAGAGCGAGTAGCAATCATAGCGCCATTTCCAATCTTTATTCCAGGCATAATTAGAACTTCTGCGCCTATCCAAACATCATTTCCTATTATGGTATCGCCCTTAAAAGCTAAGCCATTTTTTGCAGAGGAGCTAAACATTTCTTGGGAGGAATAGAAGAATGGATAGGTACTAATCCAATCGTTTCTATGTCCTTGATTTCCAGCCATAATGAATTTTACTCCACTTGCAATGGAGCAAAAATTCCCTATGATGAGTTTATCTACATCATCTCTTGAGGGGTCTAAATACATGGCGCAGTCGTCAAAGGAGTGCCCATGATAGTAGCCTGAATAGTAACTATACTTGCCAGCAATTATATTAGGATTAGTAATTTGCTCTTGGATGGGAAAGCTTGTGAAAGGATCCTTAAAATAATTATTTGGTTTTTCCATGGAAGTAAGGGTTGTTAAAGGGATTATTAATGATAGGAATAGGTGTTTACATTTCATGTGTACCTTAAGATTTTTTTACGGTCAACTATACACTTTTTCCTATTTTTTGTGTACGCACAAAAAATCAATGATGGGTTTGCAAAGGGTTATTACCCTTTGCCAGGGTTTTTAAGGGGCGGCGCCCCTTAACTGGCTTTCTATTAATAAAAGACGGTTATACTTGCAGATGCGCTCAGATCTTGAGAGGGATCCTGTCTTGATTTCTGGAGCATTTGTGGCGACGGCGAGGTCTGCGATGAAGGAGTCTTCTGTTTCACCGGATCTGTGTGATATTACAAATTGAAGGTGGTGCTTTTTTGCAAGGGCGATGGTGTCAAGTGTTTCGGTGATGGTCCCTATTTGATTTGGTTTGATTAAGATGGCGGTGGCAACATCTTCTTTGATGCCTCGCATTAGGAATTTTTGGTTGGTGACGAAGAGGTCATCTCCTACTATTTGTATGTCGCTGCACTCTTTTTTAAGAATTTTCCATCCTTCCCAATCATTTTCATCGAGGCCATCTTCTATGGAAGATATGGGATATTTTTTTGTGAGTTGCTTTAGATAGATAGCTTGCTCTGCGGCACTCCTTGCTCCTTTTGCGGGATTGCTTTTTTCGATGAGGTACTTGCCATCTTCAAAGAAGTAGGAGGCGGCACAGTCGAGTGTGATGGATATTTCTTCTTTTGGCTTGTAGCCACTTTCTTTGATGGCGAGGATGATTAGGTCTAGGGCTTCTTCTACCGAAGAGAGGTTGGGAGCAAATCCCCCTTCATCTCCAACGGCTGTGGAGGCCCCTTTGCTTTTTAGGATCTTTTTGAGTGTGTGGAATACTTCTGCCCCTGCACGGAGTTTTTCTGCAAAGGTGTTAAAGCCATGGGGGGAGATCATAAACTCTTGGAAGTCTACGTTATTGTCGGCATGTGCACCACCGTTGATGATATTCATCATAGGCGTTGGTAATGTCATGTTGTCATTACCGAGATACTCATAGAGTTCCTTGTTTTGTACATTTGCGGCTGCGCGACATGCTGCCATGGATACTGCTAAGATGGCGTTTGCTCCGAGCTTGGTTTTATTTTCGGTGCCATCGAGATTTATAAGTAGCTCATCAATTCCGCGTTGATCACATACATCTTTTCCCTTGAGAGCTTTTAGGATGGGTCCTTCAATATTTTTTACTGCTTGTAAGACACCTTTCCCATCGAAGCGCGAGGTATCTTTATCTCTAAGCTCATGAGCCTCATGTTCTCCTGTGGAGGCGCCGGAGGGGACGATAGCAAACCCTTCAAAACCACTTTTGGTGGTAAGTTTTGCTGCAATGGTAGGATTTCCTCTAGAATCTAGCACTTCATATGCTTGTATATTTTCTATTTCGCTCATGCCTTGAGCATACGGACACTTTTATTTTTGTATAGTTCAAATATTCTCGATAATATTTTGATAGGAGGCGAGTCGGATGGGGGAGAGGAGGTTTTGTTTTTCTGCTTCTTTTACCATGCAGGAGGGTTCGTGTGTATGGGAGCAGGTACGGAATTTACAGGGACCGAGTGGGTTGTTAAGGTCTGCGAAATAGGAGAGAGCTTCATTTTTTGTCATTTCGAAGAGCTCGAAGGAGGCTATCCCTGGAGTATCGATGATAAAGGTGTCAGCATCTAGCGCTATGAGGGAGGAGTAGGTGGTGGTGTGCTTCCCTTTTTGTATTTTTGCTGAGATTTCTCCTACGAGGAAGTCTTTATCTGCGATGATGTTGATGAGGGAAGTCTTCCCTACCCCTGTTGGGCCGGAGAAGATGGAGAGGTGGCCATGTAAGGAGGCAGTGAGTTCTTCTATCCCTTCTTTTGTGTATGTGGAGATGGGGAAGATCTCGATGTCTAGCTCTTTGTATATTTCTGTTAGGGAGGTGATGAGCTCTTTATCTTTTAGTAGATCAATCTTATTGAGTACAATGATGGGCGTGAGCCCACCTTTGAGCGCAGCCATCACATATCGATCTACCATGGGAATATCAATTTTTGGTGATTCTACGGCAAAGGTTATGTATACGCGGTCGATATTGGCGCCGAGAATATGCCTTTTACGTGGATTTAGAGGATCTTTTCTTTGAAGGAGAGTTTTTCTCTCGAGAATTTCTGTGATTTGATCGTTGGTATTGAAGAGGACGAGGTCTCCGATGGCTATGGTATTTTTTTGATCGGTCTTTTGTCTACGAAAAGAATTTTTCAAATAACATCTATGAACTTCTCCTTCTTGGAGAATGTGTATGTATTTCCCTCTGATGGAGAGTACTCGGCCTTGTTTGATCTCTTCACTCATTCTATTAACTATTATCTCTTAAAGGAGCCTCTTTTGCAAGCTCATAAAAGAAAATCGAGCCTGCGACGCCAACATTGAGTGATTCCATGTATGTAAACATTTTAATTGATACCTTTTCGCCCTCCCATTTAGGGTTAAGGCCTTTGGTTTCGTTGGAAAGGACGATAGCTATGGGGTGTTTGGGATTAGGTAGGCTTTTTAAATCTTTGCCTTCCATATCTGCAAGGAGACAAGTAAAATTTTTACTATCAAGGTTGGTATAAGGCTCAAAAGATAGAGGAATTTTGAAAACGGCGCCTTTGGAGCTGCGGATGACCTTGTCATTGAATGGATCTACTGATCCTTTAGTGATATGGATACCATCTATTCCAAAAGCTAGAGCACTCCTTAGAAGTGTCCCCATATTTCCTGGATCGGTAATGTTATCGAGGATGGCGATTTTCTTTTTGCTGTTTAACTCTACAAATGATGGCATTGCTACCTCTGCTACAGGGCCTTGTAGTGAATGCATCCCAACTATTTTTTGTAGCAGAGCCTTCTCTACGAGAAAGCTTTTCTCTGCTGGCAAAGAATTTTCTTGAAAGTGTAGAAGAGTTTTGATAGGCAGTAGGGTAGAGATCTCTTTTATGAGGATATCTCCGGTGATGATGACACTTTTTTGTGCATAGCGGTACGAAGCTTTATGGATAAGCTTTTGGATGTGCTTTAAGATGGGGTTATTTTTTGAAACTATTTCTCGCATGCAGCGTAAGGATGACAGGTTATGACGAAAAAATCAAGAAGAGGCTTCCATGGATCTCTTGGCTTTAGGGTACTTTCTATTAGTATTGTGTTTTTAGGGATCCCTTTGATGATCTATTCTGCGGCACTTTACGTGGTGGACTATCGTCAATATGTAAGAAACCTTTATGAAGAGGTGGATTTGATGTCTCGTGAGGAGATTGACTGGGTAGCTGAGCAAGAATCCTTTCATAGGAATACCTTAACCTTGATAGATGAGTTTGTTACTACTTTTCATTTACGTGGAAATACGGAAGATCACCAAAGTGTGAATGCCATTTTGAAAAAATTTACTTTGCATCAAAACATCTCTGCTATTGTATATAATAGGGTTACCCCTCAAGGGCAGATCATCTGTAAAAAAAGTACCCTTTCTTTGTATGAGGGGGTGGATTTCTCTCGTTACTTTTCTTTGAAAGATCTTCGTAGCTTGAAGGAGGCTGTCTTTATTTCTAAGGATCCTGTATTTGGCTATAGCTTTTATGTGGTACGTTATATTCATCGTGATGGTGCTCCTGATGCGGTGGTGATGGCAATTGTCTCTTTGGAGACGATGCTCTCTCAAATGAATGAGTTCCAAAATACTACTGGCTTATCTATTTCTGTTTTGGATAAAGATCATAAGGTGATTGCCTCTACTAATCATAATTATGAAGGGAAACGCTTTGATGAAAAAGAGGGGGATAATACCATTGTGATGGATAAGATCTCTTATGTGGAGAAGGGTCATACCTTTGTATTTAAAGGAAAGAAACACTTTATTGATATTCGTAAGATCCCGAAGACCGATAAGTTATTGATGATTTCTATCCCTGAGACGGTGATTATGCACAGCTTTTTATCTTTTTTGACGAAGCTGGGATTATTTTTACTTTTTGTGATCATTGTGGGTGGCTTGCTTACCTATTTCTTCACTAGAAGGATGGCTCGCCCTATGCGTCAATTGAGTAATGTGATGTCTTCTGTGGGAACTGGGCACTTGGAAAGTACCTATAAAGAAGACAAATATGGTTTTGAGATCAATGGGATTGGGGAAGCTTTTAATCAGATGAGAAAGAACTTGTTGGATTATATTGAGCAGGTGAAGACGGAGAAGGGATTGAAAGAGGCATTTGAGAAGGAGCTACAAATTGGCCATCAAATCCAGCGAGCTATCCTCCCTGATGATGATGCTCATGTCGATGGGGTAGATATTGCAACTTACTATTCTCCTGCAAAAGAGGTAGCTGGAGACTTTTATGATTTCTTGGAGATTGATGAGGATAAGGTGCTCATGACTATTGCGGATGGTGTGGGCAAAGGAATCTCTAGCTGCTTATATTCTTTTGATTTGCGAAGTATTTTACGAACAGCTGCCTTGCAATCCCCTCCGTTGGATGATCTTGTGAAGCGAGCAAATACTATTTTTTGTGCAGATACGAAAGAGTCGTGTAACTTTGTTACGCTGGTAACGGGGTATTTGAATAAAAAAGAGAAGTACTATGAGTTTACCGATGCGGGGCACCTACCTGTCTTTGTGAAGAGAAAAAATGGAGCTGTGGAGCAGTTTACTACTAAAGGTATTGCATTGGGTATTGAAGAGCTCTCTGAGGTAGAGGTTTCGAAGATTTCTTTGGAAACAGGGGATTATTGCGTGATGTATACCGATGGGATTGTGGAGGCTTTTAACGAGGAAGAAAAGCAATATACCCCTGAGCGTTTACTGAGAGCAATTGAAAGCTTCTCTGGGAATAGTTCGCAGGAACTTGCTGATCTTATTATGAAAGATGTGCTTGCCTTTTCTGGTAAGAAAGAGCAGCATGATGATATTTCGTTGATTGTATTTCGCTTACAATAGCTTTGTGAGTACTTCTTCCTTGGAGGAGAGATTTAGCTTGATGGCGAGATTTTCTGCTTGTTTTAAGAGCTTTCCTAGTTCCTTTCCTGGAGCATACCCTCGCTCTATCAGATCACTTGCGGTAATCAGTGGGGTATTTGCTTTACGCCTTGCTACATGATCTTTCAGTGCTTCTCTTTTTGCTTTGTGAAAGCGATCAAAAGAGCTATCTTGCTGGTGAATGGAGATGATCTGCTGACATTTTTCACTTTCTGGAAAAGTGTAGAGTTCTACAAGTTCTATATCGTCTAGAGATGGGGAGCTTTTCCATTTATGTAGTTCTTTTGCAAACTCTATCTCTTTGTTGGAGACCTTAAAATGCTTACATATCTCTATCTTCTTTTCTAGTGACACCTCATGTAGTAGCTCGAAGAGGTATACGATGGGGTAGGTTTTTTCAGGAAAAAGGAGGGGCTTTTTTAGCTTTTCTTCGAGTTCTTCATAGGAGATGAGGGGCATCCCCTTAAAAATTTGCGTTAGGAGGGTATATTTATGAAGGAGGAGGAGAGCTTCAAAGAGATGGGGATCTCTTGTCATCTTTTTAAACTCATCATAGACACGCTCAATGGCTACTGCTGGGAATAGTTCTGTGGCATGTGCTAAGATGGCAATAGCGGTCTCTTCTTCAATGGGAAAGGAAAAACGTGCACTGTAGCGGCACGCTCGTATCATGCGGAGGCGATCTTCCTTGAAACGAAGGTGGGGATCACCAATTGCGCAAATCACTTTCCTTTGCAGATCCTTTTTTCCTCCTACAAAATCATAGACTTCTTCGGTAATAGGGTCAAAGAACATACCATTGATGGTAAAATCGCGACGCTTGGCATCTTCTTCTGCAGTGGTATGGCTAACTTTTGCGGGCCTTCTTCCGTCATGGTATCCTGATTCTTCTCTGAAAGTGGCCACTTCGCAATGCACCTCGTCTTGTACTACGATGATGATTGAAAAGTGAATTCCAACGGGAATAGTTTTAGGAAAAAGCTCCATCACTTGCTGTGGTGTGGCGTTTGTGGCAATATCGATATCATCAGCATCTTTTCCAAGGAGGTGATCGCGCACCCACCCACCTGCAAAATACGCAATAAAACCTGCTTCTTGCAATATCTGTACAATTTTCTTAGCAGCAATGTAACATTTCATAGAGGTACTATAAGAGATTGTGGTAGCTTTTACAATTGAAAAAAATCTCTTTTTATGTGAAAATTTTGATCTTACAAAAAGGAAATGACATTATGAAGAAAAGGTATCTTATCCTATTATTTAGTTGTAGTTTATTGGTTGCTAAGGACTTTACTACGGAGATCACAACAAGAGAAGAGGAATGTTTTGAGTTTTTGTTTTCTTCCTTAGCAAAAAAGAGCATCTGGGGCTTGCTTGCAAATAAGTCTAAACTGGAAAAGATGGGTGATGAAATTCGATCGGTTCCCCCTCTTGCTTTTTTGAGTTTTATGGTAAAGGATCCTACGCTGTTTGAGAATATGACAAGGGTAGAGAAGGATGGTGACCGATTTCGCTGGGGGCATTTTATTCGCGATTTTAAAAAGACTTGTAATGGAAAAGAGATGTATCAGATGATTGTAGCAGAGCTGGATGATTTTGCAGAAGATGTAGGCATCCCTGCAGAAGAACTTCGACCTTTTGTGCAGGAAAAGCACTGGTCGAATTTAATTAGACACTTACTAAAAAGGAAGAGAGTATGAGAAAATATGTATTAGCTTTAGGGCTTATTTGTGCAACTTCTGCCCATGCAGAAGAGGTTTTGCCAGCGGTAGAAAAAGCGCAAGAGGCTTTTGTGGTAGATCTTACTGCGGAGCAGCAAAAGCATTGCAAGCGATTTATTATGGAGCTGGGTGGCTGTTATGCTTCTACGGCGGCTGCAAGATCTGGTTATTATAAGGCCCTTGGAAAACGAACACGAGGTGTCCCTACGACTCAATTTCTAGGCTATGCTTTTGCAGATCAAAAGCGGTTAAGACATCTAAGATGGATAGCATCATCTTCTATTAAATGGCCAGGTGTTCGTAAATCTTTGATTCGCGGCTTGAAGAAAGAGGCAGAAAGTGGATCTTTGTTTGAAGTACTGCCATCTTTTGCAAAACATTGTGGTGCTGAGGAAGATACCCTTAGATACTTAGCAGAGGAAGGTAATTGGAAAGCTTTTCTTAAGCATTTACTAAAGAAGCGTTAGTAGATTTAGCGAAGAAATCTTTCGTAACTGTTTCAAAAAGCTCAGGTGTAATGATCTGGGCTTTTTTCTTTGCAATGATGTAGTTAGCATTGCCACGCTCCCACGGGAGCATTGCATCATGCTTGTGCTTGGTAAGCTTTGTGAAAAAGCGCGAGAGACCTTGTTCTGGTGTATCGTGGATAAAAATAGAGCCATCTACTGCTTTGATTAGCTCCATGGTAGTTAATCCTCCAGCCTTTGCAATGATAAAGTCTAGGCTAGCATAAAGGGGTGCTAAAGCGGTGTCGTGTTGAAAGGCAAGGGGAACAACAGTTAAGCTTTTTGGGTAGTCACTAGTGTTTTCTATTTCTTTGATAATGGAATGGAAATAATCAAGAGCTGTCTCTTCTGGACCTACAAGGAGGAATAAAACATCTTTGCGATCGCGATTATGGATATTTTTTTGTTTGATAAACTCTAACATGTATTTTACCATCAAGCTCTTTTGAGGGTAGGATCCAAGGGTAATAAGGGAGAGAGTTTCCCCTTCATGCTTCCAAGCTATGCTATTTTTTTGGCGTCTGAAAGGGGAGCTTCCGAAAGAAATAGCTTTGCAAACAGCATGGGTATGCTCTGCGGAATAGGTATTGAAAGTGAGAGATAGATCTTCTTGTTTGGTGAGTCCTGTAAAGGTTGGTCTGAGAGGAAAGCCAGTATAGTGGATATTTTCTATGGAGAGTCCTGTATACTTCTTCCAAAAGCTCTCTTCTGTCTCTCCTGCCTCTAAAAGAGGTTTGGTAGTACAAACAGTTAGATATTCTTTGTATTTACCGGAGAGATTACGGAAGGGGCGAAAATAGTGATTACATTTCTTTGTTGGGAGATCTGTTAATACTTTTTCATAATGGATCTTCTTTTTTCTCCATTTGGATAGAAAACGGACGACGCGTAGAAAAGCCTTTGTTCCTTCATGTTGGGTATCGATTACATGGGTAATATTATTACGCGTAAGGGTGAAGAAAAAGCGGATCATTAGCAATGGGCTGATTACTTTATCGACGTAGTACATGCAGATGGAAAATAGGTAGAGAAAAGTGATCTTCCCATGTGCTTGGCAATAGTTCCAGGTTTCTGCAAAAGAGGTGCCGACAAATTTCCCTAGATAGTCTAGAAATACATCTCTTTGAATGATGGTGGTATTTTTCTCTTCACAAAGTTCAAGGTACTTAGCCCTGGCCGCTTGAAGGTGCCCTCCCCCTCCTGAGACAGTGAGGATTAAGACTCTTTTTTCGTTCTGTGTCATGCACCTTATTTCGGTTGATCAACAGTTATATGTATCACACTTTAGCCTTTAACTAAAGTTTTATTTCGAAGCTTTGGAAAAAAGGTTTGGGGAGTGTTTATCTATCCAATTTTATGCATTCTTTTATGCCAACATAGATACTGGCTACTGCTAATGTGGTTGCATATCCAATAGCAAAGTTTACAGGCCCAACTGCGTAGCATAAATAGCCAAGTCCAGATAAAGGCGTTGCTACACATCCTGCTAGGATAGCATTTGCTGTATATCTTGCTTTATCTAACTCACCTTGGGAAATTGCGGTGGTAGGCGCTCTAAGAAGTTGGGGTGGTCTTGGAGCAGATACCTCAAGATGTTGTACTCTTGTGGTTAATCCACCTTTATCTTCGTGATCATTAGTAGGTGTGGAAGCACGACTTCCTGGATTGGAATGTATTTCAGCTATTGTCATATATGACCTCATGTTTATTATTAACTCCATAATTATACCACAATTGAATTAAATAACCTAAAACTTCTAACCTCTTAACAATAAGTTAATTATGAGGAGCTGGTGTTTACTATAAGGCTAATAAATTGATTTTTAGCCATAATTATGTTATAATAGTTATTATAATTAATAATAAATGGTTTTAATATGAATAGTACAAGTGACGCAGTTATTAGAGGAAGAGTGATCCAACTTATGCAGAGGTCTCCTGCCTTTATAGAAGGTGCCTATCAGAGGTATTCAGCAGATAGAGAGAGTTTAGAAGCTGAGGCACAAGGGGTTAGAAGTAAGATAGCAGAGTTAGAGGCGAAGATGTTCCTACTTAGGAAGGATGGACAAGTACCAAGACCTGCTGCTGAAGCAACAAGAGATACAGGTGATCAAGAGCGTATTGCTCAGTTTAAAAGCGATATTTCAGATCTTTATAAGGAATATGGTGAGGCAAGTACAGATCATCAGAAACAATCCCTAAAAGCTCAAATAGCTACGCTTAGTAGGGGGCTTGCAGATTTTGAGAGGCAGGTATATAGAGCTAGGAGTAATTCACCAGTATCAATTATGGATGTACCTAGTCAAAGGAATGCTGATGAGTTAGCAAAATTAGAAGGAAGAGTACATAAAGAGCGTGGTAAACTCGCCTCTGTTGAAAAGAGATTAGCCTTTCAGCTAGGAGGACTTGGTGTATGTTCAGAAAGGTATGAGAGGGAGCATGTTACATCGCCAGAAGAGCAATATGATGCATTTGCAGAGCAAATGGTAGCAGCTACCAAAAATGAAGCAAAATTAAGAGACAGATTAGAAATATTAGCACTAGATATTGATGGTGCCGAGGGTATTAGAAGAATCGCTCTTCCCATGTTAAGAAATGAGTATCGACAAGTAAAAGCAAAGCTTAGACAAATGGAGATAAAAGTGATGACTCTTAAGTCTTTAGCAAAAGGGAAGTCAATTCATACTGGGATAAGATCTGAGAGTTTTCTAACTCTTTTTGGTAGAACTGTCAGGGTGCAGCAGTTAGATGCAATGAAGATTGAAGGGATCTCTGTACCAGAATAAGGGAGATATAAGATTCACCAATAAAAGGGCTTGTACATTTTGTGCAGGCCCATTTTTGTGGAGGTTTAGGAAGTGCAATAAGTATTGATAATAAATAGAAGAAACGTAGGGTTAAAGATAAAATAGGAGGCAAGTATGCCAATAGATCCATTAGGTCCATCAGGGGATGGTTTTAGTATAGATGATGCTAGTCATATACCTGTAAGTAAGTTTCAAAAGAAATTGGAGAATAAAAAGCTTTTAGCGGACGCCCAGAAGGCATTAGGTGTTGCTCAAAAAGCTTCAGAAAGTCTTAAGCGTAGGTTAGATCCAAAGCAAACAAAACAAATGACATTACAAGGAAGGGTACGCAAACTTCGAGAAGGATTGGGTAAGCAAGATACGGTTCTATCAAATGTTAAACAATTTTTTAAAGTGCAAATTGCCAAGATTAGGCTACACCACTTATCAAAAAAGTTGGGTGCAGAGGAAAGAAAAGAGGGTAAATTAACAGATAAAATAGCTGAGTATGAGGACCAAATTGCAAAGATTAAAATGGAGCTTAAAGATCTAGAATAAGATTAAGATGTTTTATGCAATTGGTTTCTTAGTGATACCATAGTGTAATAAGAGTTAGGCAAATATCTATGAGCTATTGATAGCATGAGGGATATTGAAAAAACCCTACTACAATCGTAGTAGGGTTTTTTATTGTATTAAATTACTTTGAAAGGCTTTGTATAGATAAGAGAGGAGGTAGATATGGGAATACATGGACGCGGAGGGGGAATTGATCCGGGTGATTCGCCACATGATGCTGCAGCAAGAGCTGCAGAACAATTTGAGGCTCAGCAGGCTAAATATAGTACAGCTAGTAGAAAAATTACAGAGATAGAATATAAGTTGATGGACTTTAGTGGGCGAAAGACTAAAAATATCTTTACTAGGTGTATCTTATTTTTTCGCAAAAAGCATCAAGAGAATTTGCTAAAAACAAGGGTCAAGCAGCTCGATACAGCAGCCCGTAAAGCGAGAGAAACTTTCATAGATCTAGGCGTTGATTCCAAGAATCTAGAAATAGTAAGAAATTATCACCAGGATCCAAGGACTCGTACTAATAAGCAAGTTCAAGCGTATTATGGAGTTCCAGAAGAGCAGAGGAATTATTTAGATGCTTACCTTGATATGGATACGACTTCCCAACTTGTCCATGAGTTTCAAGCAGGTTATTTCCAAAGAGATTGAAAAAGCCTGTTTCCAGGCTTTTTGTTAGTCTTTCATAGAAAGTAGGAACTCGGTGTTGGTAGTGGTCTTTTTCATACGAGAAAGAAGTAGTGTCATTGCATCAGCAGGGGATAGATCTGCAAGGGCAGCGCGTAGCTTATAGACCTTTTCCAGCTCTTCTTTGTGGTAGAGGAGATCTTCTTTACGGGTACCGCTTTTGATCACATCAATAGCAGGGTATAGACGTCTATCAGAGAGTCTTCGATCAAGTACCAATTCTAAGTTTCCTGTTCCTTTAAACTCTTCATAGATGACCTCATCCATTTTGGATCCGGTATCTACTAGGGCCGAGCCAATAATAGTAAGGGAGCCGCCCTCTTCGAGGTTACGTGCTGCTCCAAAGAAGCGTTTTGGTTTGTGCATAGCGCCAGCATCCACACCACCAGATAGGATCTTTCCTGAGTGAGGTTGGATGGTGTTATAAGCTCTTGCAAGTCTCGTGATAGAGTCAAGGATGATAACTACATCATCGCCCATCTCTACGAGGCGTTTTGCTTTTTCAATACACATCTCCGCAACAAGGCAGTGTCTTTCTGGTTGCTCATCAAATGTTGAGGCAATTAC
Organism: bacterium; assembly: GCA_022600215.1. GTDB lineage: Bacteria > Chlamydiota > Chlamydiia > Chlamydiales > 2-12-FULL-49-11 > JAJACQ01. The sequence continues at coordinate 1,822 of JAHZKV010000040.1, read as the reverse complement.
TTGTCCTTTGTCGCCTAAAAGTCTTTGCATGTCGGTAACTTCTTCGGGTCTTTCATCGATGAGTAGCACCAAGAGCTTTACTTGGGGGTTGTTAGCGGTGATACCGTGGATGATATTTTGTAGGATAATGGTTTTACCAGCTTTAGGTTGAGCTACAATCAGCGCTCTTTGTCCTTTACCTACAGGAGATACTAGATCAATTACTCTGGTAGAGTAGTTATCTTTTACCGTTTCCATGATCAATCTTTCGGTTGGGTGGATGGGAGTAAAGTTTACAAAGGACTTGCGGTTTACAAGCTCGGCAGGTTTTTTACCATTTACTTCTTCCACACGAAGGAGGGCGAAGTATTTATCCTTATCATTTGGGATACGGATGGGGCCAGAGATCTCATCACCTCTGCGTAGTCCGTAGTGGCGAATTTGTGCAGGGGAGACGTAAATATCTTCTGCAGAGGATAGGTAGTTGTATTGTGGGGAACGAAGGAATCCAAAACCATCAGAGAGGATCTCAAGGGTTCCTTGTGCAACTAAGATTTGTGCTGGATCGTGAATCTTTGCTTTCACAATAGCAAAGACAATTTCGGAGCGATTTAAGTTGGTAAGGGAGGTGAGACCTAAATGGTTAGCATATTTGATCAGCTCATCAAAGCTCATTCTTTGTAAATCAGCAATCTTTGTTCTAGTGGCCGTTACCCCTTCTGGTAGTTCAGGAAGCTCTGGTTCTACAAATACTTGGTTAGAATTTCTATTTCCACGATTTCTATTTTGGAAATTTTGTCCTTTTTTACGATTTCCCGTATTTCCTCTGCGGTTATTGTTATTTTTTTTAGCTGTATCATTGTTATGTCGTACATGGGAAGGGATAGCCTCAGGAGCGGCAGCTTTTTTTGCCTCGGGCTTAGCCATATTCTTTACTAAAGGAGGAGGAGTGAGTGTTTCTTTTGCAGGAGTTTTGGCAGGAGCTTTCGCAGCATCAGCTTTTTTTGTCTCTTTTTTAGGCGCTTTGGGTTTATCAGATGTTTCTGTAGTCATATTGTTCTCTTTTTTGTTTATTGGTTTTTTTTCTTCTTCTTTCATGAAATGATACCTTCCATGGCATGTGTGATAGTTTGATGAAATTCTTCTAACGACCCATTATTTTCAATGGTGAGAGAAGCTCTTTGTTTTTTTTCTTCGCTCTTTAAAAAGCGGGCATTACGAAGATCTATATCTTTTAGGGAGGATCTTTTGTTACAAGTTTCTTTGCTTGCAGATACGAAGATCGTGGTGTCAAAAAGAGGCTCTAAATCGTATTCAAAAAGGAGGGGGAACTCAATAGCTATTGGTCTATCTGCCTTTTTTGCAAAGCTATAAATTTCTTCTAGCACATAGGGGAGGGTCATCTTTTCTAAGGAGAAAAGGAGCTCTTTTTGCGAGAAGATTTTTGCAGCTATTTTTTTTCGATCTAACGTTTGATCAGTCAAGATATTGGTTCCTAAAAGGGTAAGTATTTTATTGATAAGCTCTTTGTTGTGTTCGTAGAGACTATGAATAATATTGTCTGTGGAGAGGGTGGTCACCCCCATGGATGATAGGGCAGTAAGTAGAGTGCTCTTACCAGAGCCTACATATCCTGTAACCCCTATTACCTGTATCTTAGCATTTGCTCCAATTTTTTCCAACGGAAACATCCACTTTTAGCGGGATCAAGAGAGTAAACGCCTCTTCCATCTCTTTTTTCACCATTTTTTCTAGGGTTTCTAGCTCTTCTTCGGGGCATTCAAAAATTAATTCATCATGGATTTGTAGAACCATGAAACTCTTCATCTTTGTGTTTTTAAGG
>JAHZKV010000039.1 GCA_022600215.1 bacterium | reverse complement strand
TTACCTTTTGTAATTACTTGCACCATCTTTCCCTCCAAACATCTTAATAAAATACACTATTTTTTCTTTTACTTCTTTTCTTGCCACTACTTGGTCAACCATTCCATGTTCTAATTGAAATTCTGCCTTTTGATCTCCTTTGGAGACTTTCCTTCCCATCATTTGTGCAATCACTCGCGGTCCTGCAAATCCAATCAGCGCCTCTTTTTCTGCCAAAATAATATCTCCCAAAAAAGCATACGATGCAGATACACCTCCCATCGTTGGATTGGTAAGTAGAGAGAGGTAAAAAAGATTTGCCTCTTTATGTTTTTGCAGCGCTGCAGAAGTTTTTGCCATCTGCATCAAGGAAAACATTGACTCTTGCATACGAGCTCCACCTGATGCGCAAACAATCACCACAGGCAACCTTTTTGCAGTTGCATCTTCTATCATCCATGTTAAGCGCTCTCCTTCAGCACGACCTAAAGAGCCACCCATAAAAGTAAAATCTTGCACAGCTAGTGCAACTTTATTCCCACCCATCTTGCAAATGCCAGTAGTAATTGCATTTCTTTTACCGGTTTTATGCTCCATGCGAGAAAGGCGTTCTTTATATGAAACGCTATCTTCAAAGCCAAGTAAATCTTTTGCCCCTATCTCATCAAAGGTCTCTTCAAAAAAAGCCTCATCTGCAAGTTGCGCTATACGCTCTGTAGGAGACAAGTAAAAAGGAAAACTGCACTTTGGACACTCCTTAAAAAAAGTATCCAGTTCTACTTCATGAAACATCGAAGCGCAAGCGCTACACTTTTTCCAACCAACAAACTTTTCCTGCTCTACTTTCTCCATGGCTCTATGCCAAACTAAAAGTTTTTGCTGTTAAAAAACGATTTTCCACTTTTTCCCAATCCACCACTTCCCAAAACGCGTTAATATAATCTGGTCGTCTATTTTGATAATTTAGATAATAAGCATGCTCCCAAACATCGAGCCCCATCAACACTTTTTTTCCGCATAAAGGGTGATCTTGGTTATGTCTTTGAATAATTTCTAACTCTTCTGTTTTCTCATCAAATAATAACCACACCCAGCCACTTCCAAATAAGGTAGCTGCTGCATCAGCAAATTTTTCCTTAAAAGAGTCAAAAGAACCAAAACCCTGCTCCATATATTTTCCTACATTTCCAGATGGTCCCTTTCCTTCATTCTTTCCTAAAATTTCCCAAAAAATGGTGTGATTGTAAAACCCACCAGCATTGTTTTGAATAGCTGGTCGAAGATCGGTTAAAAGCACCTCTTCTACGCTCTTAGAAGTATCATTATCTAATGCTGCTAACGCTTTATTAAAATACGCGGCATAGTGCTTGGTAAAATGCACCTCCATAGTTTTTGCATCAATATGTGGCTCAAGTGCATCAAAAGCATACCCAAGCTCTTCCATTTTAAATTCCATCATCCCTCCAGTGGTTGATAGGCAATCATATCAAACAGAAAGCTTTTTTTCAATTTCTAAACAATCTCTCAGTTTCTTTCTGGTAGAAAGCCCCATACAATGAACATCTATAGAAGGTGGGATATCTTTGTGTACATCAAAAAAAGCTCTTACCGCAACAGGAGTAGAAAATACAATCTCATCAAAATTTTCTAACTTTATCTCTGTTTCTGGGCGCTCTTCTTGCAAATCATATAAGACAATTTCCTTATAGGACACTTCCTTTTCCACTAAAAAATGGATCAATTTAGGACGATGCATACCTGATTGAGGGATAAGCAGCTCAGCGCCCTCTAAATCAATTGACTCCAACATTCTAACCATCCCCTCTTCGGTCTCATCGCTCCCAATATAATTGATGGTGATGCCCTCTTCCTCCAGCGCCTTTTTCGTAGAATTTCCAAGTGCAAGAATAAATACTGGATCCAAATACTCTTTAGGAACATTCCACTTTCTCATAAAATAAAAAAAAGATTTTACAGCAAATTTGGTTGGAAAGAGTAAATGCGTATAGCGATAGATTTTTTCAAATATTTCTTTACCATCCCCTGCAGACAAAGTTCGATAGTGTAGCGATACATAAGGAAGATGAAAACAATTCTTTCCCCCTCCATACGCAGAAAGGTCTATCCCTGTATACAAAACTCTCTTATCCATATGATGAGCTCACCTCTTTTAAAAAATATTATGTAATCCTAACAGGATGCTTATTTTTGGAAAAGAGCTTATTTCCACTGAAACTCTCCCACAATAAAAACAAAAACACTATAATTAATATATCCTTAACAATAGAAGGTATAACAAATGACAACTGTTTCTTTGAATAGAGCTAATACCCCACCCTGCGTTAACGACAAAATCCCCCATCAACTCTTCACTCCTACAAGCATAGTAACAACTGTTATCGTGCTTGCTACCGCTTTTTTTCTATGGATGTTCTTCAGAAAAAGCGAGGATAAGCCCCAAAAAGGAGAGGATAATCCAAGGGCTGTGACCATTCAACATGCCCACCCTGAGGCTGATGGCACTAGAGCTGGCCAAGAAGGGCAAGGTAGACCTGCAACCCCTCCTCCTGCACAGCCACTTCCTCCAAATGAGAACATAAATGGCCAATCAGCAGCAGATGCCGCTGTGCAGCCTGATGAAGAGTTATCGCCATGGGAAAAACTAGGTATAACCGAAGCACAATATCAACAAGCACTAGAAGCCGAAGTACAAAGAGGACAAAGACATCCTGACCGTCACCTAGATGGAGGTGGCGGAGGCGCTGCTGAGCCAAGAGCACAAACAGCATGGGAAAAATTGGGTATGACTAAAGCAGAATATCAATATGCACAAGCTCAACAAGAGCAAAGAGACCAAAGACGTCCTGACCTTCAACTAGACGGAGGCGGTGGCGGTGGTGGTGGCGCTGCTGATCAAAGACCAATGAATCCAGGAGAAGGTGGCGTGCGAGCCGCTGATCCAAGACATGTTGAGCAATTAGTTGGAAGGGAACCTGAGGGACAATCACAGCTAGAAAAAGTAAGATGGGAAAACTTTCAAGAAAGAATAAAACCCCTGCAGAATGAGTTAAAGGCTCTCCTAGAAAGCACCATGACAGATATTTTCATAAAAGATGGAGGGCACCATGAAGGAGGCGTAACAAGAGAACTCTCTCAGCAAGTATTGGTAGGTTGGCTCATGCAGAATCAATTACCTAGCGCTATAAAAGATTGCATTCTAAAATTGTTCGATAAAATACCTGAACAAGAAGAAAAAATAGCAGCTGTAACTCTTTACTCTACAAAAATGGATCAGATGAAAGCTAAAGAGCAAGCAAAAGCAATCCTCGATCAAACATTTGGAATTGCTACTGCAGTACATTCCCTTCACATTGATTTTCACTTATAGCTCTCTGAGCAGAACAAATACAATTAAGTCTTTCTAGGTTAAAAATATTTTAAAAAAAAGCTTTAACATAGCCAAAATATCTCCTTTAACTGTGAGTGTACAAAAGCTTCCACAATAAAAAGGAAAACATTATAATTAATATTACCTTAACAATAGAAGGAGTAATAAATGACAAGTCTTTCTTTGAATCCACTGGGCGCAGCCACTACTACTAACACAACTCCTTATCAGCTCTTCACCCCTACAAGGATCGTAGGCGCTATCATCTTCCTAGCTGCAGCCTTTTTCTTATGGATGAGCTCAAGAGGAGAAAGAAGTGATCCTACTGATACAAGTTCAAATTCAAAAACACCTGCGCAAGCGGCTGCTGCCCCTGCAATCTCTACTGAAGAGCAGAAAGTATTACAAGCTACTCTAGAAAGTATAATGACAAGCGCAATTCATGATGACATAACATTTTATTCTAAAGCTAAATATGAAAGAAACATACGTAGAGAGTTTAGCATAAAAGTTGTTAGTACCTTACTTGACAAACAGGGACAACAAGAAGAAATAACAGGTATACTTGACAAACTTGCAATCAATGTAGAGGGCAAGTCAATACAAGAGCTATCAATATTACTCCTTAATCAAATCTATGGAGAAACATCTGCCGCAGACTATAAAGATTATGATTTTCAAATAACAATAAAACCTAAACCAGTTATAAATTATGGCAGAGGTGGAGGTAGTGGAGGTGGCGGCGGAGGCGGCAGTGGATGGTGTGAAGCTTTGCCAAAAGTAAACTAAACTAGAATTTTTTGGATAGCTTCATCTACGGTTGACACTTCTATAACTTCAATTGGATATTTTTCCGTTTCTTTTAGGGAACCTTTAGGAACAAGAACGCGCTTAAAACCAAGGGCTGCTACTTCTTTCAGCCGATTTTGCATTTTATGCACTGAGCGCACCTCTCCTCCAAGGCCAACCTCCCCTATTGCTACCAAATCAGCACCAATAGGTTTATTGGTAAAAGAGGAGGCAATAGATAAGGTAAGCGCCAAATCAACGGCGGGATCTTTTACTTTCACTCCACCAGCAATGGATAAAAAGACGTCATATGCCGCAAAGTGCATGCCCACTTTTTTCTCCAGCACAGCCAGTAAAATAGCAAGTCTTGTAGGATCAAAGCCAGAAGCTTTACGCGTAGGAGTTGGGTAAGCAGATGGTGCAACCAGAGCTTCAATGTCAATAAAAATAGGGCGCGAGCCCTCCAAGATTGTACCAATCACGCTACCTGTTTGTGGAGCCAACCGTTTAGCTAAAAAAATCATCGAGGGATTCTCTTCTTCTTTAAGACCTTTTTCTTGCATCGAGAAAATAGCCATTTCATCGCTCTTTCCAAAGCGATTCTTTTTAGAGCGAAGCATACGAATTTCTAAGTCACGATCCCCTTCAAACTCCAGCACGGTATCCACAATATGCTCCAACACCTTCGGGCCAGCAACATCGCCGCCCTTCGTTACATGACCAATACAAAGGGTAGTCACTGCCAGCTCTTTCGCCACCTTCATCAGTGCAATTGCAATCTCCTTCACCTGAGATACTGATCCAGGTGCAGCAGAAAGCTCTTCCTTATGACAAATTTGGATGGAGTCTAAAATCATAAAATCTGGCTGTATCTTTTCTATTTGCTGCAAAATGCGAGAAAAGCCTGTTTCTTGGTACAACAAAACATTGTCATGCTCTGCCTCCACCCTTTTTGCGCGAAGGGCAGCCTGAGAAAGGGACTCCTCCCCAGTGACATACATCACTTTTCTTCCGCTATCGGCAATTTTTTTAGCAATTTGGATCATCAACGTAGATTTTCCAATACCTGGTTCGCCTCCCACTAGAGTCAATGATCCTTTGACAATTCCCCCACCAAAAACCTTGTCCACCTCAGGAAAACCACAACTAAATCTTTCTTCTGCTCCAATCTCCACTTGGGTAATTGGAATAGGTTTTTGAACACCAGCACCTTGAAGCATGGTACCCTTTGGGAGTTTTGCTTCTAAAAACTTCTCCACCGTATTCCATGTTTTGCATGCTGAGCAATTTCCAGACCACTGACTTTGGGTATTTCCGCACTCTGTGCAGACCCATTTCTCTTGAACTTTTGACATAGAAATATCATAAGACACTCACGGTTTATTGAGTAGAAAAAATATTGTAAATAAAACATGAAGTTAATAAATGTAAACTATATAGCTATATAATTATGTGGTAGTATGCTGAAGACTATATTAATAACTAATGGACGATTTCCAGCGACGCTCGATTTGATTCGCAGTTTTGCCGACGAAGGGCACAAAGTGATCGTGGCAGAAACCAATAATTTCCATTATTGTTACTCATCGAAAGCTACTTACAAAAATATTACCATTCCAAGCCCTCGAGACAATGAAAAAGGTTACATAGAAACAATATTGCAAATCATTGAAACAGAGAAGGTAGACTTTTTCCTCCCTGCATGGGAGGATGTTCTCGTAGTTTCCAAGCACTTAAACAAATTTCCAGACGATGTAGCCTTTACCTCAGATTATAAGCTCGTACATGCACTTCACAATAAATGGGAATTTGCACACCTTATCGAAAGCCTTGGCTTCCATTCCCCAAAGACGATTCTAGTGAAAAGCAAAGAAGAGCTCCAGTCTGTCCCTTTTGAGAATTTTTACGTAAAGTGCAACTATTCAAGAGGCTCTGAAGGTGCCATTTTTATTCGTGATAAAAAAAGAGTCGCAAAAAATGTAAAAAAATACCCTGTTATTGTCCAAGAAAAGCTTGAAGGGGAGCAATATTGCACCTACACCGTCTGCCATAAGGGAAAAATAACAGCTCATGCTACCTATCCACTACATTACCAAAAATACAACGCCAACAAGACTCGGGGAAACTATTGCCTCTCCTTTGAAGAGGTGCACCACCAAAAGATTTACACCTTCGTAAAAGAGTTTGCAGAAAAAACAGGGTATACAGGATCCCTAGCTTTTGACATTTTTGAAGAAGGGGAGCAAATCACCATTTTAGAATGCAATCCAAGGCTCACCTCAGGAATTACTCTGCTTACCCCTCACAAGGAACTCGCAGCAGCATTTTTTAATGAACTAGAAACTCCTTTATTCCCAAAAGAAGGGGAGCAAAGACAATTTTTAATGCCCTCCATCTTTTTTGCTTCCAAAACTGCCATTAAAAATGGATCCTTCTTTCCATTCCTAAAAACCCTTTTCAAGAGCAAAGATATTATCTTCCGAAAAAATGATATAAAGCCCTTCTTTTTTCAGCCGGTCATTGGCATTTATAATATCTACCTCAAGCTCAAATATCGTAAGTCTATGATCTCTTCTTATTCTCACGATCTCGATTATGAAGAAGAGGAAAAAGAAACATTATAATATAATGCCTTTGTGCTCTTGTATTTTGTTGTTGCCATCTCCTTTTGTTTTGCTACCACCTCTTCTATTAACGCTCCTTTTTTTCATGCTACAGGGGTACTCATTCATCCAAGGATAGTACTAACAACTGCCCATGGACTCCAAAAGAAGCAAAAATATCTCTTTGATGGGCGCTATAGAGGAAAGGCCATCATCCACCAAAACTACAAACAAGAAAACCTCTATTGCGATATTGCTCTTCTCTTGCTTAACAAACCAGTAACTGATCTCCCTCTTACCGCAATTTCACATAGCAAATCAAAAGAGGATCTTTTTTTATCCAACGATAACCTCACTTTTGGAGATAGCGGAACACCATTTTTAATCGATGACGAAATAATTGCAATAGCAGTAGCAATTCTTGGTGAAAATAAAAACAACTATGAGGTAGTATATCTCTCCATATACCCCCATTTAAACTGGATACAAAAGGTTATCATGCTACAAACAAAAGAAGAAGAATTGCTATTTCCATGGATTGAAAAGCAAATTGCAAAAAAGCTCGAAAAAGATCAAATTGAAAAACACGATTTGATCAACTTAGGGATTGGAGATACCTGTGATCCTCTTCCAAATTTTGTAGGAGATGCCATCAAAAAAGCTATTGAAAAAATGGAGGAAGTACACATTGGATATGGCGCAGAACAAGGGAATAGGAAACTGCGAGAGAAAATTGCAAACAACATCTACCTTAACCAAAAAATTTCTGCCGATGAGGTTTTTGTAACTGAGGGAATTGCAAATTCTTTAGGAATGCTTACCTCCTTGTTTAAAACAGGAGCAAAGATAGGGCTTCTCTCTCCGACCTATCCTGTTTACAAGACACTTCTAGAATTAGAGGGGATGGAGGTAGTAGAAATAGAAGCAGACCAAAATTTTACTTTTGTTCCACCTGTAGAAAAACTTGATGCCCTTATTTTATGTTCTCCAAATAACCCAACGGGAATTGCCTTTTCCCAAAAAGAGCTGACCGCTTTTGTCGATTACGCAAATAACTCTGATACTCTTATCTTATTTGATGGTGCCTACGAATCTTTTATTTTTGATGGAGCACCAAGATCGATCTATGAAATTGAAGGAGCTAAAACATGCGCTATTGAAATGCGAAGTTTTTCTAAAACGCTCGGATTTTCTGGACTCAGACTTGGTTATTTTATTGCTCCAAAAGAATTAAAAGAGCATGTGCGCTGCAAAAAAATTATTACCGCAAAAAGCAATGGTGTTTCCTATCCCATACAACAAGGGGGCATGGCGGCTCTTTCTAAAGAAGGGCTTGAAGTAGCAAGAGGTTATTGTAAAAAATATATGACCCAAACAAGTAAACTAAAAAACCATTTATTAGCACATGGGCAAGAAGTAGTCGGTGGGCTGCACGCTCCTTACCTGTTTTGGAAAGTTCCTAGGCCTTCTAAAGAAATGTTTACCACCCTTTTAGAAGAGCACCAAACTATCACTATCCCAGGAGTTGGATTTAATAAAGAGGGGTATTTACGATTATCTGGTTTTATTTCAGATGAGACTTTATTAAGAGCTTGTAAAGCACTACAATTTTAGTGCTATAAATGAATACTTTTGCTAAAATGGATTGTATTACTTTTTTTTGGAAAGCATCGACCTATGGGATATGAAATATCTGCAAAAGATCTTACTGAGATCACCAAGACTGGCACCGTTACCTTCGCAGAATTCCTCTCAGAAGAAGAAGTAGCCATCTTAAAGCATAGTGGAAACACCAGAGATTCTTTTCAAAACTGTCCCCTTACCAAAAAAATTCTTACTAAAAGGGACCTTGGCAAGCTCCTCTTCGAAATTCTAGAAAAAAAACCCATTCGACTCGTATTTTCCAAAAATATTTCTCCACCAGCAACATTCCCTCTAGAAGATCTTTCCATTGATGAAGTTTTTATTGGAATGTTTTTATCCTATGAAGACGGATCTGTTACCTTTTTTACCAAAGAAGCAACGCCAGAGCTTACCGATGCAGGTATGATGGTGGTCTACGGAAACGCAAGAGCCAGATTTCTTCCAAAAGAAGCAGACAAAGAAAGTAGCTTTCTGCTTAAAAAGGGATATGCATCTGGAGATAAACTTGAAACAAAGGATTATCCACTCATTTTTAAATAACAGGGCTCATGAAAAAAACAAAACTTCGACAAAGCTCCCAAGATCCTAGGGGAATTAACAGAACGCTTTTCAATCCTCCTTTTACACCATCGGTAAATTTTGCTTTAGAGGACCCTCTTTTACTTGCCTCTCATCCAGAGGTACAAAAAAATGGACTATCTTTTGCCTCCTATTTTGGAGCAGGATCCCCACTTTCCAAAAAAGCCTCCGAGTTTATCCACCTTAAACAATCCATTGAAAAGAAGTTTGCCGAAAAAATGGCCATGGAAAGTAGCTTCATCCTCCCATATGAAGCAGGATGCATAGAAAAGCTCCCACGATCCTTCCTTTCTTCCCAATTGATCCTAACTACCCCTGAAAAACAATCTTATTTTAAAGGTTCCCATCTACACCTATTTTCTGAAAATGATCTCTTCTCCTTAAAGCACCTTTTAGAAACGACCTCTTTTGACCACACACCTGTTATATTCTTACCCGCTCTTTCAAACAAGGGGGTACCTCTTGATATGGCGATTTTACAGCGCTGGAAACAAGAGCATGACTTTTTTCTCATTGTAGAGGATACCCACCAGTTTGGACTAAAAGGCTTCGATGGATTTGGATATAAGCGATACCATAAATCAATCGATCTATTAATCACTCATATCCCTAAAACCTTTGGAAAAACCTTATCTGTACTCTCTGGTAACAAGGACATTCTTGCTACCATGATGGAATATAGCTTTAAAGAGGTCGACCTCTTCTTTGCTCCTTGCTACTTAGGGATGCTTGCAGCAATGCTGGAGATTATACCTGATCTAAAAGATAGAAGGGAAAAACTACAAAGCTTAGAAAAAAAACTCCTTTTCACTTTTCCTGAGGAGTTAGCAATCCAATTACCCCTCCTTTCTTTCTCTATCGATGGCGAAACGGAGAGAAACCATTTTACTAAAAGCTTGGTAGACAAAGGCTTTTTGCTTCCAGCCTCCTCTTTTACAGATAGAAATAACTCTTTACAGTTGCACCTCAACTACTTAATAGAAGAGAAGTCTATAGGATTACTCTATGAGGTCTACATAGAAAAAAAGAATCACACTATCTGTGAATCTATTTAACTCTTTAGCAATCGCTTAAAATTTTATCCCTGTGGAAGGCGCTATTTCTCTTGTAGAAATTTACTATTTTATATTTATAGTGGAAATTATAATAAAAAACCCAATTAATTATGACTATAAACAGGTTAATTATAATATTAACATCTCTTCCTCTTCTATCCTTCTGTAATACAGAAGCAGACACAGAGATCATTATTACCGTACCAAAGTTAAACCTAGAGGGAATAGGAAGTTATTTTGGGGTAAACCATCAAAGCTATCCACTTCAGCCAGAAGTACTAGAATTTAATGCCATCTCCTACCCTATATTTTCACAAAAGGAAGCTTTTGCTATTCAGGATAATGGGTATAGCATCACAAAGGATTTACAAAGAGAAACATTTGTTGCCTTGCCAGTAACCCTTAATACCCCGGAAATAGGGGAAGAAATTACTAT